>JANOHG010001266.1:0-2932 GCA_031406375.1 Archangiaceae bacterium
TGGTGTTGGCGCTGTGTCCGCCAGATGCGCCGCTGGTACTTCTGCAGCTGCCGATGGGGCCCGACCTCGATCGTCCCGTACCGCAGCAGCTGACCGAGCTCGTCCGCGCACTGCTCGGTTTCCTTCGCGATCTGATGCCCGCGTTGCTGACGTTGAAAGCCAGCGGAGTCGCGCTCGAGCGCGCGTTTCCAAAGGGCAAGGTCGCTGCGCCAGTGAAGGTGCGCGAAGACCTGACACTGTGGCTGAAGCTCGCCTACCGCCAACACAAAGTCCGCGGAGGCGATTTGAAGCCGATGGCAGATTTGCTTTTGGGGTCGATTGAGTCGCGTTGTCTGCTCGAACACCTGGCCGGCAGCAAGGCGTCGAACAAGGAAGACACGACCTTCGCGACCGAGATTGTGCGCGCCGCCTGGCGTGGCCTGGCGCCGTGAAGCTCAAGGTGATTGGCGACTTCCAAGCAGCCCCGACATCGCAGGTGTTCGGCGTCTTGAAGACCGTTAAGCTTGATGGGCTTTCGTCAGCCAGGAGCTTTTTCCGTGAAGAAAATCCAGAGAGGTGCGCCGTCCGTGCCGCCTTCGCCGACCCGGCCACTGGCAACCAACGTCGTCGCGACGCCGAAGCCGACTGCGCGCGTCGCTGCCGCGTTCGCACAGACCGACCGTGTCGACGCGGTCAGAGCCTCGAAGCGCGAAGGGCAAGCGCCTTCGATTGAGAATCCGCGACTGGCTTTGCTGCGACCCCGCCGCGCTGATCCGATCAACGCTCCGCAGGCTCGCTGGCCGATCGCTTCGTCGGCCGTACTTCGCCCCCGCGAAGCAATTGAGCTGACCGCTGTCCGTCCGACGGTTTCGATGCGCAGCGAGCCGCGCGCTGCGATCTCGACCGCCCCGAGGCGCGGTCACACCATCGACTGACCAAGAAGTATTCAGACGCAGTTTTGGGAGAAACGAATGCAGGAGTACATGCTGAAGGTGAGCAAGGGCGCCGAGAAGGAAGTCGCGCGCCACCTCGCGCTCGATTCCGCGCCGTCGCACGTCCGGTTGTCGACGCTCGCTCCATTGTCCAACTGGGGCTACCCGCCAGAATCACACGCCGCAGTGCTGAAGATTCTCGAGCACGGACTGGTGATGGGCCAGGACGGCGGCAAGGACGAGGCGCCGCATGACTTCGTCCCCTGGCAGAACATCGCCTACCTCAGCGACGGGTCAGGCTTGTTCCGCGAGATTGGCACTTCGAAGAAGTAGCACCCACGTCGCCAAGGTTGGTCTTTGGTTTCATCTTCGGTGCTGAAGGTCGAAGCTCGAAGCTGCCGAAATTCCGGTCGCGATCGGCGCCGGTTGAATCGACCGGGGCATCGGTGCTACCGGGCAGCGCCCTATGTCGAACCCGATCCGCGTCACCCTCGTCGCTCTGGCTCTCTGTGCGTCAGCTTGCACCCCACCTCCTCCAATGCCCGAGGCGTGCGATCCGCGAGCTTCGAAATCGCCGACGTGCAGGGCGACGGTACGAACGTCTGGGTGCTGGGGACGGATGGTGAGTTGCTGAGGAAGCAGTAGCGTTCACCCTTGAAAGGAGCGCGCGCGGCGCGGCCCTGGCTGCAACGCCATCAACGATTGCATTGATGGCACTTGGCTGAGCTTGCGGGTCGGCGCGCCCCACATCCGTGCCGGTTCGGGCCAGACGAGCCAAGCAGAAATCGCTAGGGCAAAAGCCAGCCAGACCTCGACCCTTTGCCCGAGGATCTGAGCTAGAGGGCGGCCCGTGAAACTGCCCAGCTGGCTTCGCCCGTCTGAGAAGGAAGCATCGGACCTGACGGTGTATGGGGTCATCCTCTTCCACTGCTACATCATCCACAGCTTTCCGAACCTCGCGTGGATCGACGAGATCTTTCAGACGCTCGAGCAGGGGCACCGGCTGGCGTTCGGGTACGGGGTGATTCCGTGGGAGTTTCGAGACGGAATCCGGTCGTGGGCTCTTCCGGGGCTAATCGGCGGGGTGATGCGCGCCACCGCGTTCCTCGGCAAGGGCTGCGCGGGCTACCTGCTGGGCCTGCACGTGTTCCTCGCGCTCTGCTCGGCTGCTCCGGCGATGGCAGCAATTGCGTGGGCGAGGCGCGCGAAGCTGCCGTACCCCTGGGTTGCGGGGATCGCGGTGGGTGTCTGGTTTGAGCTGGTGTTCTTCTCGAGCAAGGCGCTGACCGAGGTGTTTGCCGCCTATGCGGTGCCTGCAGCGCTCTATTACTGCGTCGTGGCCCGGGAAGAAGGCCAGCGTCGCGCCGGAGTCCTCGCGGGAATCATCTGGGGTCTGGCCGTCGGGTTCCGCCTTCACCTCGGCCTGGCAGCGCTGATTGCCATCGTCTGGGTGTGCCGAAAAGACATCAAGCGCTGGAGCCACCTGCTGCTGGGTTTCTGCGGCGTGCTCGTCCTGTTCGGGATGCTCGACTGGGCGACCTGGTCGTACCCGTTTCAGTCTTTCTTCCTGAACTTCTGGGTCAACGTGGTGGAAGGAAAAGCGGCGTCGTTTGGAGTCAGCCCTCCGTGGGAATACCTGCTCTCGCTGCTCTATGTGTGGAGCTGGGCAGCGATTCCGTTGCTCGGGTTGGCGCTGGTGGGCATGCGCCGCTGGCCCATCATCGCAGTGACAGCGCTCGTCATCCTCGTCAGCCACTCGGCCATCAGCCACAAAGAGTATCGATTCCTGGTCCCGTTTCTCGCCTGCGTCGTGCTGGCGGCGAGCCTCGGCTTGCTTCAGCTGATTCAGACCCGACGGACGGTGGGCCTGGTCGCGTGCGCCGTCTGGCTCATCGCGTCGGCCGACGGAGCGCGGCGCTACGACTGGAACGATCTGGCCCCGAGGCCCGAGAACCCGAGGAGCCGCCCCTGGGGGAACGTGGTGCAGAACGGAACCAAGGACAGGACCATGCCGAGCGCCC
>JANOHG010001299.1:0-1216 GCA_031406375.1 Archangiaceae bacterium
GCGACGAATAGATGCTTGGATCCTTCGGGTGGCCCCAGGTCCCCGCCGCGATTCGCCGGAAGGCTGAAGGCTGTGGATGCAAGCGAAGCGGTCGATTGGCCATCAGGGCTCCCTCATCATGCTGCGCCAGTCGGCGGTGCCAAACGCGAGGTCCCAAAACGGATTGGTGACTCCGAAACAAGCGCGCGCATTGCGTCGGTGATGGTGCAGATGGAACCTCTGCAAAAAACCCAGCACGCCGCCGCGGTGATTGCGTACATGGCATTGACGGTGAACCCATTCGTAAACCGTGTGTGCGGCCACTGAGCCGACCATCGCCAACGCCGCGAGTTGAACGCTCCACAGCAGCACCGACAGCACGGCGAACAGCGCAAATGAGAGCGGAAAGGAAATCAGCGGGCCTGCATTCCAGACGCGGCGATCAGCAGGGTTGCGATGGTGGTAGACGTGAAAAGCCTCGACGAGTTTCCGCACGCCCAGTCGTCGCGGAACCCAGTGGTAAAAGTACCGGTGCATCGCGTACTCGAAAAACGTCCAGTACCCGACCCCCAGAAAAATCAGCGCCCAGACCTTCGACGCCGAGACCTGCCCCCAACCCAGAGCTAGGAAACCAGCCGTCAACGGCAGCGACGAGAATACTAAGACATGCCCCGGGCTCTTCGCCCCAAGAAGGCTGAGTAACCGGGGGCGGGATTCGAACGGATTTTGCGGTTGCGTCACGGCCACGCTTCAGTGCAACCCCAGTGCCCGGTCGCAAACACTCACCGTTGGTAGCCGATGCGCGAAACCCTGCGCAGCCCAGAGCGCCGGCCGCAGGAGTCTGCGCTGGCGGCTGCGCGGTGTTGAAGCCGCAGTCCACCGGTTTCGAGTCGACGTTGTGCACCGAACGCCGAGGTGGCGCTACTTGAGCAGCGCTTCGACCGACGCCTTCAGTGACGTCCTCTTGATGTCGTCTCCGCTGAGGCGTTCGCCCAGCTCTTTGCCGCTCTTGAAGAAGATCAGCGTCGGGCTCGCGGTGACGTTCAGCTTCTTGGCGAGCGCGTCGTTCTCGCCCCTGAGGATCTTGAAGAAGCGAATCTTGCCCTCGAATTTTTCAGCCACTGCACCGAAGCGCGGAGCCAGCGCCGCGCAAGGGGCGCTGTCCACCGAGTAGAAGTCGAGCACGACCGGCTCGGGCGCGTTGAGTACTTCGAGCTCGTAGTCCTTTTCAACGAGC
>JANOHG010001302.1:0-1862 GCA_031406375.1 Archangiaceae bacterium
CTGGTCGGCGCGCAGCCGTTCGATCAGTTCAAGGCGATCATCGATGACGAGCTGAAGAAGAAAGGCGGCAAATAGTCTTTCGTTTCTTCGGTTGATGACTCTGGGCCGCGTGGAAAGCTTCCGCGCGGCCCTTTTTTTGCCCGAGATGATCCGACGAAAAGCCTCACCCGTCGGTCTTGAAATTCACCAGCACCCGCACCGTCTCGTTCGCCTTCACGACCACCGACTGCGTTTGCTCGGGAAACTCGGGGTTGCTGAACGTGCATTCATGAGATCCCGTCGGCAGCTGCTTGTCGGCAAACGGCGTATCGCCGAGCTTGAACGAGCCGCACTGAACGCTGGCCCAAGGTTTGATGATGAAGCGGACCATGCCGAACTCGCGCTTCGGCGGCGGTTGCAAATGAGCGAGTGCCTCACGCTTTTCCAACGAGATGGTCCGTTCGCCGGGTTGTGAAATCTGAAAACTGTCGGAAAATTCGCGGTAGCCGTTGAGCTTCAACAAGACGGCCACCACCGTTCCTCGCGCCACTTCGAAGTTCGCTGGCGTGAGTCCCTGGCTCTTTCCATCGACCGTCAGCTGTGCGCCGGGTGGATTCGTTCTCACGCTGAAGTTGACCCAATCTGCGGCTTGCGCATCGCCCGGGTCATCGTCTCGCCCCGACTCGTTGATTGCCACGGGTTGCAGCGTAAAGGCTGGCAGACGCACTTTGCCCTTCGGTGGGATCTCGACCCGCGTTTTCAATTCCTCGTAGCCATTCTTCGTCAACGCGAGCGAATAGTGACCCGCAGCCACTTCGGGCAACGTGCAGGGCGTGATGCAATGCGAGAGCAGTTTGCCGTCAAAGCGCACCATCGCGTTTGCGGGTTCACTGGCAATCACCACTTCGACACGCGACGGGCTGGCAACCGACATCCATGATGAAACGGCTGCTGCTGTGACCCCTGCCAACGCGGCAGCCCACACCAGCGGCCGGCCGACCGATCGCGTTTGGGTGGTCATCGTCGCGCCGCCCAGCTCGTCATCGACCGAATCCTGCGACACCACCGCGCGCGCCTTGCTCTTCGAGCTGACGCTGCCGCCGCGCGCCTTCCGCAACTCGACCGTTGCCTTCGGCGCGTCATCGCGCGGGTGCGGATCGCTGGCCTTGAGGGAAAGCGTCGCGCGCGCCCCTTTCACCGCCCCCGTCGCCCGTTCCTCGTTTCTCGACCCCTCAAGACCTTCGATGAGAATCCGCCCTTCTTCAGCCTCCTGAAGCAAGCGTTCGGCGTAGATGTCTTGCATGAAGCCGGCAAGCTGCACGGACGAGCTGGGAAGCTTGTTCTGCAGCACCCAGTTTTCGAGCGCCGCCTGAAATAAGATCGCTTCCTGGTACCTGTCTTCAGGCCTCTTCGCCAACGCCTTCATCACAATGGGATCAAAATCGGCCGGCAGCTGATTGTTCACCTCTGACGGCGGCAGCACATCGCACTTCGTCACTGCGTTGAGCGTCAGAATGTCGTTCGCGCGCTTGAAGAGCCGGGTGCCGGTCGTGAGCTCATAGAGCACCACGCCCAACGCGAAGATGTCTGAACGGCGATCGATCTTCAGTCCGCTCGCCTGCTCCGGCGACATGTAGGAATACTTGCCCTTGAGCACACCTGACCGGGTCACGGTCACCTGGTCTGCGGCCTTGGCGATGCCAAAGTCGACCACCTTCACCCCACCTTCGAACGTCACCAGAATATTTTGCGGCGAGATGTCCCGGTGAACGATGTTCAGCGGCTTCCCCTGCGAATCGACCTTCTTGTGCGCGTAGTCCAGCCCCCCGCAGGCATCCATGATGATGCGGGCCACCAGCGGCACCGGAATCGTCTTGTTCTTC
>JANOHG010001337.1:0-4532 GCA_031406375.1 Archangiaceae bacterium
CATCGCACACGCACCGGAACCCATCGCACACGAACAGAGACGTCTCGCAGACGCACCGGAAGGGATAGCACACGCACCGCGGCCAGTCGCACACGCACACCGACGTCTCGCAAACGCACCGGAAGGGATCGCACACACACAGCGACGTCTCGCAGACGCACCGGAACCCGTCGCACACGAACAGCGACGTCTCGCAGACACACCGGAAGGGATCGCACACGAACCGCGGCGTCTCGCAAACGCACCGGAAGGGATCGCCCACGCCCAGCGACGTCTCGCAGAAGCCCAGCGACGTCTCGCAGACGCACAGGGGCGTTTCGCAGACGCACAGGGACGTTTCGCGGATGTATCTGAGCGTCTCGCAGGCGCGGCGCAACCTGTCGCGGCCGAGTCAGAACGCTCGTCCGGCGCTCCCGCACGTTCCGCCGACATGCCCAAGCCTTTCGGCGGCACTCCGAAACGTCGTGATGAGGCGATCCCGCTCGCAACGGAGCCCCATGCACGGGCACCAGAAGCTCTCGTGAACGAACGGACGACGCACACAGGTAGCCGCGATCGAGCTCGTATTACTAAGCCGCTCACCCTTCGCAATGCACCGCAGACTCCTGCAGGCGAACCGGAGGATTCCAATGCCGAGCAGGAAACTCTCGCAGTCGAACCACGAGCTTGGCCGATCACACCGATGCTCATCGTGCTGGGCATCACGGTCGCCGCTGGATTGAGTTGGTTGTTGCTGCGGGATCAAGCACCCCGACCCGTCGTGGTTGACGCGGGTCCTCCGCTGGATCTTCCTCAGGTACTCGCGCCCCCGCCGCCCGCGCCGCCCCCCACTCCACCTGCGACTGCCGAAGCGAAGGCCCCGCCTGTCGCTGTGCGGATGCTTGCTGGAAAACCCGTAGTGCTGGAAGACGAGCCGCTGGGTGATGGACCGAATGCCGCCATTGTGGCGAAAGCGCGCGCAGCATGTCGTCGTGGCGATGCGCGACTCGCAGCTCGAGACCGGAAGGCGGCGATCAAAGCCTACCGAGCGGCGCTCAAGCTCTATCCGGCATACATCGGCGCGTATCGCGGTTTAGGGCGAGCGCTTGCGATTGCTGGAGACAAGGCAGCGGCAATCAAGGTGCTGAGCGTCTACGTCGTGACGGTTCCGGAAGCGAAAGATGTCACCGCAATCAACCAGTTGATCGAAAAGCTGAAGAAGAAGCCCGCTCGCCGCAAGTAGCGACCCCCCCCCGAGTTGAGACTTCAGCGTTTGCCGCGATTGCCCTTCTGCGTGATCAACTCAAGCGAGAGGTCCATCGCGCGTGCCGAGTGGGTGAGCGCCCCCATCGAGACGAAATCAATTCCCATCTTGGCGAGCACCGGCAGTCGCGCGAGCGTGATGCCTCCAGAAACTTCCAGCGCTACCCTGCCCTTTGCCTTCTTCACCGCTTCCCCGATCTGCGCGTCGGTGAAGTTGTCCAGCATGACGATGTCTGCACCAGCGACGATCGTGTCTTCCAGCTGAGCCAGCGAGCTGACTTCGATCTCGATCTTCAGCAACTGCGGCGCATTTGCTTTGGCGCGGCGCAGGGCCTCTTTCACTGAGCCTCCAACCGCGGCAATGTGGTTGTCTTTGATCAGAACTCCATCGAAGAGACCGAAGCGATGGTTCGTGCAACCCCCATCGCGCACCGCGACTTTCGAGAGCGCTCGCATGCCGGGTGACGTCTTTCGGGTATCGAGGATCTGAAGGCCAGTGCCCTTCACGGCTTCGGCTGCGCGAGCAGCCATCGTCGCGATTCCACAGGTGCGCTGAATGATGTTGAGCGCGGTACGTTCGCAGATCAGTAATGACCGCAGCGGGCCATCGAGCTTCGCCACCCGTTGGAGCTTCAGCGTGGTGTCGCCGTCTACCGCCTCGAACTTGACGCTCACCGTGTCGTCGAAGCGCTGGAACACACGCGCGAACGGACCCAGCCCCGAAAGCACCATCTCTTCCTTCGCCCAAAGCTCGCCGCACCCACGAAGCCCGCTATCAACCAGTGCGGCTGTGGTGACATCGCCTGCGGCGCTCAGATCTTCATCCAACGCGAGGTCGATCAGACGGTCTAGGTACGCGTCAACGGCCAAGCGACCTCTCCATCTTGGCGACGCTCTTCTTGGCGACGTTCTTCTTGGCGACGTTCTTCTTGGCGACGTTCTTCTTGGCGACGTTCTTCTTGGCGGCCTCGGCAACGTTCGCGCGAGAGGCTTTCTCTGTCACCTCACTCTCTGACGGCTTGTCGGAAGTGGTCGCAGTCAATTCCTCCTCCTTCAGCGTCTCCTTGGCTTTGTTGAACTCGCGAACGGCGTCGTCCACGAGGCCCATGCCCATGTACGCAACCCCAAGATCCGTGTGGTCACGTGCTGTCAGCCCTTCGGCCGTGCCTTCGCGCAGCGCCTCGAGCGCTTGGGTCACCTGGCGATCCGGATCGGGCAGCGAAATGCTGGCCAATTCCTCTTTCAATTCCTCAGCGAGGTTCACGTCACCTCCGCTGGGCAAAGCGATCTTCACTTCGAGTGGAGCGATCCGATTCAGGTTTTCGTTCAACTTAATGATTCGCTCACTCAGCTCGGCGACCCGTGCGCGATCCTTCTCAACCACTTCAGCTGGAGCGCGGGCAACGAACCCTGCATTGTCGAGCTTCTTCTTCAGCCCACCCAGCTCGTTCTCGACGCGTCCAATCTCTTTCTGCAGACGCCCGCGTTCCTCGGCGAGGTCGATGATTCCAGCGAGTGGCACGTAGATCTCCATTTCCGCGCTTATCTCCGCTGCGGATTGCGGGGGCTTGGGACCCGGTTGGGTGACGCTCAACGAAGCAAGGCCGGCCAGCGGGGTGAGGTACGCCTTCCACTTCACCAACAACTCGCGGGTCTGCGCGTTCGAACTCTGAATGTGGGCCTCGAGCTTCACGTTGCGATTGAGGCCGCTTTCCCCGCGAATCGTGCGCAATCCTTCGATGGCGGTGATCACCGGATGCATCTCGGCCTCGGCCTGGACATCGTCGAGCTGCGGGTTCACTTCCGGGTAAGCAGCGATCGCAATTGACTCGGTGGGTCGGGCAATCGGCAGCGTCTGCCAAAGCTCTTCGGTGATGAACGGCATGAAGGGGTGCAGCAGCCGAAGAATCTGATCGAGACAAAAGACGAGTACCGCGCGCGTCGAATCCTTCGCGTCTTGATCTTCGCCCTCGAGCGAACCCTTCGACAGCTCGATGTACCAGTCGCAGAATTCTCGCCAGAGGAACTGGTACAGCGTCGAGGCCCGAGCAAGTCCCGTGGCCTGTAGCCGCGCCGACACCTGGCGCTGAGACCAGGACTCTCCGTCTCGTCGGTACCGTCCCCCCGGAGCTCTGGAATCGCCTCGGGACGAAGATCCTCCCGAAGCTGCGATCCGGTTCCGACCTCAAGGTCGAGGTGGAATTCTCAGTGACGGTCAAGGCCGAGAGCGCGTCGAGTCTGGCGTCGGAACTCCGCCAGGTTCTGCAAGAACTTGGGCTGGCCGAGACCGTGCGGGTTGATGCCGGCTGATACTGACGCCGCAGGCTCGGACATCCCTGCGTGAACACATAATCCCATGGACCGCAGCGTCCTCCACGTTGACATCGCCGCCTTCCCGATCGCCGTCGAGAGGGTGATCGAGCCCCGTCTGCGCGGGCGGCCGGTGCTGGTGGCACCGCCCGGGTCGGCGCGGGCGCCGGTCCTGGTGGTGTCGCAGGAGGCGGCGCGGGAGGGGGTGCGGGCCGGGATGCCGCTGCCCGTGGCGCTGCGGCGCTGTCCGGGGGTGGCGGTCCTGCATCCGAACGAGGCGCTCTACCGTCGGGCCACGGGCGCGCTCCTCTCGCTGCTCGGCGGGTTCTCGCCGCTGGTCGAGCCGGCCGCGTTGGGGCAGACCTTCCTGGATCTCACCGGCACGGCGCGGCTGTTCGGAGCGGCGCAGGACGCGGCGGCGCGCATCCGCCGCGAGATCGAAGCGCGGCTGCGGCTCAAGCCGACGATCGGGCTGGCGACGAGCAAGCTGGTGAGCCGCGTGGCGGCGCGGGTGATCCGGCCGGACGGGCTGTACGACGTCTTCCCGGGATCGGAGGCGTCGTTTCTGGCGCCGCTGCCGGTCGGGCTTCTGCCGGCGGCGCGTGGCGAGACGCGCGAGCGTCTTCTGGACCTCAACGTCGGGCGGGTGGCCGATCTGCTGCGCTTCTCGCCGGCGCAGCTCGGGGTCGCGTTCGGGCCGCACGGCGGGCGGCTGCGCAGCCAGGCGCTCGGGATCGACGCCTCGCCGGTGCGCCCGCCGGAGGCGGCCCTGGCGGTCGTGGAGGACGAGACGCTCGCCGAGGACTCGAACCACGAGGCGGTGCTGCTGCGAGCGCTCTTCGGCCTGTGCGAGCGGGCGGGGGCGCGGCTGCGGCGGCTCGAGGCGCAGGCCGGCCGGCTGCGGGTCACGCTGCGCCACAGCGACGACGTCCTGGCGCGCCGCGAGGAGCGTCTGGCCCTGCCTGTCGCGGCCGACCTCC
>JANOHG010001365.1:0-4775 GCA_031406375.1 Archangiaceae bacterium
TTCTTCGCCGACTTGATGGTGGTGACGTAGCCCTTCTCTTCGAGCTTGTTGTAGATGAACGGCTTGAAGAGCTCGAGCGCCATGATCTTCGGCAGCCCGCACTGGTGCAGCCGAAGCTCGGGGCCGACCACGATGACCGAACGGCCCGAGTAGTCGACGCGCTTGCCGAGCAAGTTCTGGCGGAAACGACCCTGCTTTCCCTTCAGCATGTCCGACAGCGACTTCAAAGGGCGCTTGTTCGGGCCGGTAATCGTCTTGCCGCGACGGCCGTTGTCGAACAACGCGTCCACCGCTTCCTGCAGCATCCGCTTCTCGTTGCGGATGATGATGTCTGGCGCGTTGAGCTCCTGCAACCGCTTGAGGCGGTTGTTCCGGTTAATCACCCGACGGTACAGATCGTTCAAGTCAGAAGTCGCGAACCGACCGCCATCAAGCGGAACCAGCGGACGAAGATCGGGCGGGATGACGGGGATGACGTCGAGCATCATCCACTCCGGGCGGTTGCCCGACATCCGGAAAGACTCACAAACCTTCAGGCGCTTGGCGATCTTCTTTCGCTTCGCCTCGGAAGTGGTTCCTCGCATCTCGATGCGCAGCTGCTCAGACAGCTCATGGACGTTGATGCTCTTGAGCATCTCACGCACGGCTTCGCCACCCATCGCTGCCTGGAAGCTGTCATCTCCGAACTCGGCCAGCTTCTTCTGAAACTTCTCTTCGCTGATCAGCTCGCCCTTCGCGAGGTCAGTGGCCTTGGCATCAATGACAATGTAGGCCTCGCAGTACAGAACCTTCTCGAGGTCCTTCAGGGTGATGTCGAGCAAGTTGCCGATGCGGCTGGGCAAGCTCTTCAAGAACCAGATGTGAGCGACAGGAGTGGCAAGCGTGATGTGACCGAGGCGTTCACGGCGCACCTTCGACTGAATCACTTCAACGCCACACTTTTCGCACACCACACCACGGTGCTTCATGCGCTTGTACTTGCCGCAGTTGCATTCGTAGTCCTTCACCGGCCCGAAAATGCGCGCGCAGAACAACCCGTCACGCTCAGGCTTGAAGGTTCGGTCGTTGATGGTCTCTGGCTTCTTCACTTCGCCATGGGACCACTGGCGGATCTTATCGGGGGACGCCAGGGCGATTCGAATTGCCTGGAACGAAAGAGGATCCTTCGGCTTCTCGAAGAAATTGAAGATGTCTTTCACGTGGTCGACTCCAGCTTCGCTACAAAAGGTTGATGTTTAACGACCGAGGACAACCAAACGCCTGACTGAACGGTCAGGCGTCGGTTCCCGTCTTCGAGGGCTCATCGCTCACCATGAAGCCTGAGCGCTGACGTTCGGGTGGAGCCTGTTCCAGCAGCTCGATGTCCAACCCGAGCGACTGAAGTTCTTTGAGCAACACGTTGAACGACTCGGGCAGCCCCGATTCGAGGGTGTTGTCACCCTTCACGATTGCCTCGTACATCCGTGTACGGCCGACGACGTCATCGGACTTCACGGTGAGGAACTCCTGCAGCGTGTACGCGGCTCCGTACGCTTCCATCGCCCACACTTCCATCTCTCCTAGCCGCTGACCACCAAACTGTGCCTTGCCGCCAAGTGGCTGCTGGGTGACCAGGGAATATGGACCAATCGACCGAGCGTGAATCTTCTCGTCGACGAGGTGGTGGAGCTTGAGCACGTACATCACGCCGACGGTGACGTTCTGGTCGAACGGCTCGCCCGTTCGGCCGTCGAACAACACCATCTGACCGGTGCGCGACAGGCCCGCCGTGTCGAGCAATGCGTGGATTTCAGCCTCATGCGCCCCGTCGAACACGGGCGTGTTGACGTGGATGCCACGCTGCAAGCGCGTACACAGCGAGACCACTTCCTTGTCCGACAGCTTGTCGAGGAACTCGTGGAACGCGGTGTCGTCGTAGATGCCCTTGAGGTTCTTCTTCAGCTGATCAGGTGAGTACTTGTCCTCGATGAACTTCTGCAGCCGTTCGCCCACGCCCTTGGCAGCCCAGCCCAGGTGCGTTTCGAGGATCTGCCCGATGTTCATTCGCGACGGAACGCCCAAGGGATTGAGCACGATGTCGACCGGCCGCCCGTCCTCGAGGTACGGCATGTCCTCGATTGGAAGCACGCGGGAAACAACGCCCTTGTTGCCGTGGCGGCCTGCCATCTTGTCGCCCACCGCCAGCTTCCGCTTGATGGCAACGTACACCTTCACCATCTTGATGACGCACGGAGGCAGCTCATCGCCCTTCTTGATGCGCGCGATCTTCTCGCCAAAGGCCAGCTTCACTGCCTCCTTGTTCTCCTCGAGGTTCTTGAGGATCTCGCGCACCTTGAGGTCGACCTGCTCGCCTACTTCGACTTCACCCCAGTACTTGTAGGGAATCGTCGACAACAGCTCTTCGGTCAGCTCGTCGCCCTTCTTGAGCAACTGCTTGCCTTTGTCGTCGATCAGCTTTCCCTGTGCTTCCTTGCCGGTGAACATCTTGCGAATTCGTGCATACGCCGAATCCTGGATGACCTTGATCTCGTCATTCTGGTCCTTGAGCAGCTTCGCTTCATCCATCGATTCGATCTGTTTCGCACGCTCGTCCTTCTCCACACCTTTGCGTGAGAACACCTTCGCGCCGATCACCGTGCCGCTGACTCCAGGAGGAACCCGCAGCGAGCTGTCGCGTACATCGCCTGCCTTCTCACCGAAGATTGCCCGTAGCAGCTTCTCTTCCGGCGACAGCTGCGTCTCGCCCTTGGGCGTGATTTTCCCCACCAGCACATCGCCCGGCTTGACCTCTGCGCCGATGCGAATGATGCCCGACTCGTCGAGGTCCTTCAGGGCCTCTTCTCCGACGTTCGGAATGTCGCGGGTGATCTCTTCCTTACCAAGCTTGGTATCGCGCGCGATGCACTCGAACTCTTCGATGTGAATCGAGGTGAAGACGTCTTCCTTCAACAGGTTCTCGCTCAGAAGAATCGAGTCTTCGAAGTTGTACCCCTGCCACGGCATGAACGCGACCACCACATTCTGACCGAGCGCGAGCTCGCCACATTCCGTCGCGCCACCATCGGCAATCACGTCGCCCTTTCGAACCTTGTCACCGCGATTCACGATCGGCTTCTGGTTGAGGCAGGTGTTCTGATTGCTGCGCTGGTATTTGATGAGGTTGTAGATGTCGACTTCGCTGCTGACGTCGCTGAACGCGGCAGGCACGTCGGCCTTGACCACGATGCGGCTGGCGTCCACCGCTTCAACCACGCCATCGCGCTTGGCAACGGTCGTGACGCCCGAGTCGCGGGCAACAATCGCCTCGAGACCCGTGCCGACCAGCGGAGCTTCGGTACGAAGCAAAGGAACCGCCTGGCGCTGCATGTTGCTGCCCATCAGCGCACGGTTTGCGTCGTCGTTCTCGAGGAACGGAATCAGCGAAGCGGCCACCGAGACGAGCTGGTTGGGCGACACGTCCATCAGGTTCACGTCTTCGGCTCGTGCCGACACAAACTCGCCACCGCGTCGGGCCTGAACGTTCTCTTCGACGAACCGACCCTTCTTGTCGAAGGCTGCGTTCGCCTGCGCAATGGTGTGCTTCTCTTCCTCGAGCGCCGAATAGAACGCCGTCTCATTGGTCAGCTCTCCGCCTTCGATCTTCCGGTAGGGAGTCTCGACGAAGCCGAACTCGTTCACCCGAGCGTACGTCGACAGCGATGCGATCAACCCGATGTTCGGACCTTCTGGCGTCTCAATCGGGCAGATCCGGCCGTAGTGCGTCGGATGCACGTCGCGCACTTCGAAGCCTGCGCGCTCGCGGGTCAGACCCCCAGGCCCAAGCGCCGAGAGGCGGCGCTTGTGGGTGACTTCAGACAGCGGGTTCGTCTGATCCATGAACTGCGACAACTGACTGGATCCGAAGTATTCTTTGATCACCGCCGTCACCGGCTTGGCGTTGATCAAATCGTGCGGCATCAGCGTCTCGATCTCCTGCAACGACATGCGCTCTTTGATCGCGCGTTCCATTCGAACGAGACCAATGCGGTACTGGTTCTCAAGCAACTCACCCACCGCGCGCACGCGTCGGTTGCCAAGGTGATCGATGTCGTCGATCGAGCCCTTGCCGTTCTTCAGATCGATGAGGTACCGAATGACCTCAAGGATGTCGCGCTTGGTGAGGATCTGGCCGTCAAGCGGCTCCTCGAGTCCGAACTTGAAGTTCAACTTGAGCCGGCCAACCTTCGACAGGTCGTAGCGCTCTGGGTTGAAGAACAGGTTGGTGAACAGGTTGATCGCCGTCTCTGGCGTGGGCGGATCACCTGGTCGCAAGCGCCGGTAGATCTCCATGATCGCCTGCTCGGGGTTCTCAATCTTGTCCATCATCAACGTCTCGCGCAGGTACGGACCCACGTTGAGGTTGTCGATGAAAAGAACCTTGAACTCCTTGATCCCACGCTTGATCAACTCGTCGACTTTTTCCTGAGTCACTTCCTCGTTGCACTCGAGGATGACCTCGCCCGTGGCTTCGTCGACCACGTCGTAAGCCGAAACCTTGGTGTAGAGCTCGTCGGCATCAACCGGCAAGCGGGTCATCTTCGCAGCTTCGAGCTTCTTCAGCGCGGCGCGGGTAAACTTGCGGTTCTTCTTGACGATGACTTCGCCCGACTTGGTCTTGATGTCACGGGTCGCGCGCTGATTGTAGAGCAGCTCGAGCTCGACAGACTTCTCGAACTCAGAGCCGCTCACGATGTAGATGATCTCAGTCGCGTAATAGTAGTTGAGCAGCTCTTCGG
>JANOHG010000016.1:0-2008 GCA_031406375.1 Archangiaceae bacterium
GCCGTCCAGGTAGGCGCGAACCGACCAGCTGCCCGACATCGCGAACTGCTGCACCCAGGTACCCGCCACCGGCATCGAAGTCCAGACGCGGTACTGGGTCGAGGATCCAGAGGTGAAGGGCACCTCGTTGCGCTGGTAGACCGAGCCGTCAGGAGAGATGATCTCGAAGGCCGCGATGTGCTGCCCCGCCAGGGCCACGGGGATGTCGAAGGCGAAGTAGAGGTCGTAGGTGCTGTTGATCAAGAAGCTGTCAGTGAACACCGGGTTGGTCGCCGTGTCGCTGACCTGAACCGCCCACAGCGTCGGTTCGCGCTTGGTGTTCAGCGTCGCGGTCAGTTTGGGATTCAACTTCGCAGGCCCCACTGCCGCGCCAAGCCTCAGCTTGGCTTGGCTCGAGCCAGAGAGATCTTCGCCGGGTGGGGTCATCGGATTTCCGCAGGCGGTAAGGATCAGTGAAACGAGGGCTGCGAGAAGTTTGTTGCTCATGCTGGGACGTAGTGCAAACGCGCGGCCGTCGTCCTGCCCAGTGAGAAAGGGCACTTGGGCGGTGGCGATGAGGGTCGAGCGAGAGTCTTCGGGTGAACGGTGACTGAGCGTGGCGGCTGCGATAGGAGCAGGCCGTCATGGACATGCTGCTCTCGGTCGATTTTCACTTCTGCGCTGCTCACCACCTGCCGTTTTACGATGGGCCGTGTAAGCGTCTTCACGGTCACAACTACCAGCTGCGGGTCACGCTGACGGGCCGCCCATCGCCCCAAGACGGGATGATTCGCGACTTTGACGAGATCAAACGCACGGTGTCCGAGATGGTGCTCGTCGAATGCGATCACCACAACCTCAATGACCTGATGGAGAATCCGACCGCCGAGAACATGGTGGTGTGGATGTGGGATCGCCTTGAGAAGCACATCGCAGGGTTACGGGAGCTTCAGCTGTGGGAAACGCCCGAGTACTGCGTCACCTACCGCAAATGAGTCAGATCGCCGGCCGGGCGAATCGAAAGATGAATCGGCCCGCAATGAGACGGGCGGTGCAGGACTTCCTCTCGGCGGCGGGGCTTGACCTGTCGGATCCCAATTTGGCTCACACTCCGCAGCGGGTGACGGAAGCGTGGGTAGGCGAGTTCCTCGATGGGTACGGGAAGCTGCCCGCAGACGTTCTAGGCGAACGGTTTCCTGTTTCGAAGGCCTCGCAGCGCGAGTTGGTCATCGTCACCGGCCTCCACTTCCGCTCGATGTGCCCGCACCACCTGCTGCCGTACAGCGGGCGCGCGACGGTCGCCTACTTGCCCGGAAAGTCCGTGGTGGGATTTGGCAAACTGGCTTCATTGGTCGATTTGTTCGCCCATCGTCTGATTCTCCAGGAAGAGCTCGCGCGTCAGGTGGCGGCAGCGCTGAAGACGCACCTGCATTCGCCGGCAACCGCGTGCGTACTCGAGGCTGAGCAAACCTGCCTGCGGTTGCGCGCAGGCCACCAGTACGATGCGGTGACGCATGCAGAAGCCTACGAAGGCAAGCTGAGGCGCGACTCGGCGCTGCGCCGCGAGCTGTGGGCGCGAATTGGAAAGACTAAGAAATGAAACAGCGGAAACACTTCCTCCAGCCGTATCCGCCGACGGTCGCGCTGGTGACGGGAGCTTCGCGCGGCATTGGTGCGGCAATCGCCCGAGCGCTGGCGGGCCTTGGGCTCGATCTCATCGTCACCTCGACGAAGAAGGGGGGCACGCGGGTGACTGCCGAAGAGTGCCGCGGTCACGGCATCGAGGTGCTCGAGCTGGTGCACGACGTGGGCTCGCGGGCGGACGCCGATCGGGTGGTGGCTGCGGCGACCCGGAAATTCGGCCAGGTCGACGTATTAATCAACAACGCTGGGATCGTTATCCGAAAACCGGTCGCGAAGATGACTGACGACGACTTCGACGACGTGCTGCGCACCAACCTAAGTGGTCCCTTTTACCTGACGCGGCGGCTGCTGCCGGGAATGGTGAAGCGTGGCCTGGGTCGAATCA
>JANOHG010000017.1:0-2785 GCA_031406375.1 Archangiaceae bacterium
GAGGACTCCGCCGATCAGAATCGATCCCGTGCGGTCGGCGACGAGGTCGAGATCAACCTCGATGGCCGAAGTGAGAAACCGGTCAATCAACAGCGGCCTGCCCGCGGAAACATCGACCGATCGCGCGACGTAGTTCGCGAGCTCAGTGGCGTCGTAGATGACCTCCATCGATCGGCCGCCGAGCACGTAGGACGGCCGCACCATCAGAGGGAACCCGATTCGCTCGGCGACCCGCAGCGCCTCATTTCCGGATCGGGCGGTGCCGTTCTCGGGCTGACGAAGCCCGAGGCGATCAATTAGCTCGGAGAATCGTTCGCGATCTTCGGCGCGGTCGATCGCATCTGGGGAAGTGCCGAGAATCGGGAGCCCTGCGCGCTGGAGCTCGGCAGCGAGCCGCAATGGAGTCTGACCGCCGAACTGCACGATGGCTCCGATCGGCTTTTCACGTTCGGCGATCGCCATTACGTCTTCGACCGTCAGCGGCTCGAAGTACAGCCGGGACGAGGTGTCGGGATCCGTCGAAACCGTTTCCGGATTGCAGTTCACCATCACCGCATCGAAGCCGATCGACTTGAGCGCGTACGCGGCGTGAACGCAGCAGTAGTCGAACTCGATGCCCTGGCCGATGCGAATCGGGCCGCTGCCGAGAATCAAGATCCGTTCTCGCGCCGAATGCTCGGGTACTTCGTTCTCATTTGCCCAGGTCGAGTACAGGAAGGGAGTGCGAGACTCGAACTCGGCGGCGCAGGTGTCGACCCGCTTGAAGACCGGGCGGACCTTGGCGGCGAGGCGCTTGGCCCGGAACTCAGGCTCGCCCAGGCCGACCTTGAGCGCGAGATCGTGATCGCTGACGCCCAGCGATTTCAGCGAACGAAGATCGCGCCACGACGCTTCGGATTCTTCGAAGGCGACTGTCTTCTCGAACGCGTGCACCACCTGCGCGATTCGTTCGACGAACCAGGGGTCGAACGAGGTCAGTTGTGCGACCCGAGCCGCCGAACATCCCAGCTGGAGCGCGCGAATGACCTGCTTGGCACGCTCGGGAGTTGGAATCGGAAGCCGAGCTTCGAGCGCCGCGAGGTCTTCGGTGCCATCGAGCCGATGCATCACGCCGCCATCGGCCTCCATCGATCGCATCGCTTTGAAGAAGGCCTCTTCGAATGACCCGCCGATCGCCATCACCTCGCCGACGCTGCGCATCGAAGTGGTCAGCGTGTTGTCGGCGCCGGGGAACTTCTCGAAGTTGAACTTCGGAATCTTGACCACCACGTAATCGATCGTCGGCTCGAACGAGGCGGGGGTGGTGCCGGTGATGTCGTTCTTCAGCTCATCGAGCGTGTAGCCGACCGCCAGCTTGGTCGCGATGCGAGCAATCGGGTAGCCCGTCGCTTTGGACGCGAGCGCCGAGCTGCGCGACACACGCGGGTTCATCTCGATCACGATCATTCGCCCGTCGACCGGATTGATGGCGAATTGAACGTTGGAGCCTCCGGTCTCGACGTTGATCTCGCGCATCACCGCGACCGCCGCGGTGCGCATGCGCTGGTATTCCTTGTCGGTGAGCGTCTGCGCCGGAGCGACGGTGATGCTGTCTCCGGTGTGCACGCCCATCGCGTCGAGGTTTTCGATCGCACAGACGATGATCACGTTGTCGGCGCGATCGCGCACCACCTCGAGCTCGTATTCCTTCCAGCCGAGCACCGACTCTTCGATCAACAGCGAGCCCACCGGCGACGCGCGCAGACCTTCGGCGCAGATGCGTTCGTACTCTGCCTGGGTGTGCGCGATGCCGCCGCCAGTGCCGGCGAGCGTGAAGCTGGGGCGAATGACCGCGGGGAAGCCAATCTCGCGGACGGCGGCGAGTGCCTGCGGCATCGACTTGACGAAGGCGCTGCGCGGCGTCGAGAGCCCGATCTTTTCCATCGCTGCTTTGAAGAGCAGCCGATCTTCGGCCTTGTTGATTGCCTCGAGCGACGCGCCGATCAGGCGCACGTTGTACTTCGCGAGGATCCCCGCTTCGGCCAGGGCGCGCGCGAGGTTGAGCGCAGTCTGCCCGCCCATCGTCGACAGCAGCGCGTCGGGCCGTTCGCGCGCGATGTTCAGCTCGGCGTGCTCGACGTCGATCGGCTCGATGTAGGTGCGGTCGGCGAACTCGGGGTCGGTCATCACCGTCGCCGGGTTCGAGTTCAGGAGGATGACGCGAATTCCTTCTTCCTTCAGCGCCTTGATCGCCTGGCACCCGGAATAGTCGAACTCGCAGGCCTGGCCGATCACGATTGGACCCGAGCCGATGACCAACACGGTGTGAATGTCTTGTTGAAGGGGCACTACTTCTTCCGGGCGATGAAGCCGCCGAGTTGGAGGTACTCGAGACCCGACTGACGAAAGACATGCAGCGCTTCGTCGGGAGTGCGGACGATGGGGTAGCCGTGAAGGTTGAAAGAGGTGTTGAGCAGGGGCCACGCCCGATCCTCTTGTCGAAGGCTTTCGTGATGGAGCAGGTCAGACATAGGTGAATGGGGGCGCCGGTTTCGCTTACGCGATCCGGTTTCCCCCACCTCCATTCAAACCGTGCATGCGGATTTCCCGCACACGGCTTTCGTTTGGGGTTTCACGGTGCAGCGTGCACGGCTTCGGAGAGCGAAGTGTTCCACGCAATCGTTGCTCCCCTCCCACGGCTTTCGCCACTGAGGGCTTTTGACGCCACGCTTCACCAGTCAGCTTCTGGGCTTCAGGTGGTGGCCTGCTACCGGGATCTCCGGCGATTATCCGGGCGGGACTTTCA
>JANOHG010000131.1:0-4644 GCA_031406375.1 Archangiaceae bacterium
GCAAGCGCTTCTTCTGCATTGGCTCGCGCTTTCAACCTGCCCTGTTCATCGATCAGCGTTGAGATCGCGGCGCGATCAGCAGCGCCCCCTGCAAAGACCCCTGCTGCACTGATGCCACCCACCAACGACGCCCCCATCAGCACCAGGCTCACCACCCTCGGCCCCATCCCACGAGGAGACCGTTGCTCGATGTGGGTTGGCTGCTCTACGACCTGCGCTGGGGCAGCAACCTCCGGAATAGGCGGTGGCCCACTCGGCTCATCAGGCTTTGCCAGGGCGGCGACCTGGGCAGCGCTTGGAAAGCCCGTGAGCAGGAACCCCGCGAGCGCGGTCAGCGCCAGATCGCGCTTGGCCCCGACAAAGCGGACTCCGCCTTCGCGCACCTTGGAGCCTTTGCTCACCTCAAACAGAGCCGCGTTCGCCCACCCAGGTTCGTTGTTGCGCGTCTCGAGCCCGAGGACGACGGCGTTGTCGGCTCCTGCCAGCGCCGCCAGCTTGAGCGCGGTGTCAATCATCTGAGCAGGGGCAGCACTGACACAAAGAGGAGATCGCGGGCTCAGCGCGCCTTCGAAGGCGAGGTCAATCTGAATCGCCACGTCTCGGGTGAGTTTCAGGGCGTGCGTGAAGCTGACCTGTTCGGCGTGAACCAACGCCATCCGGTAATTCCCGAATGGAAGCGCGCGAACAAAGGGCGTCTTGCCGACCGGCGCCCCGTCGAGGAACACCTGCGCACCGCTCGGGCTCGAGGTGACGCTGAGCGTCGCCTTCTTTGCCTGCGCCATTCCTTTTCGCAGGCCATCAAAGGTCTGAACTGTCGCGTTCGTATAGTAGTCGGGGTCGAGCGCGAACCCCGGTTCGATTCTCAAGAGTCTTCGTTGCGTCTCAAGAGATTCGTTCTTCTTCCCGACCGCCTTCTGCACCATCGAAAGCAACATCAGCGAACGCGTCATCAGCTTCCAAGGTTCCGCGCGCGGCGACAGACGTTCAATCGCGCTGGACGATTGCCGCAACGATTCGAGCGCTTTGTCGTGCTCGCCCGCATAGAATTGGTTCTGTGCCGCCTCGAGTTGACGACCGACTTCGTCGCGGCTCACCGTCGGCGCAGGCCGGAACTGCTCGAGAACGGCGTCGCCTTCCACCGCGTCGCGACCCTCTTTGCTCGCCACTGCCATCGAAAGCGTCTGGGCAGCGGCGATCAACTCGGAATTCTGGCAATCGCCTGCCGCGATTGTCACCGTACGCGGCCCCGCCAGACTGATTGACGAGACCAGAAGCCAAAGGGCCCCCCAGGTTGATCCACGTCGTCGTGTGAGGCTGACTGTCATCGGTTGCGCTTTTCCGTTTCGCGGCCTTCCTGCGCCGCATCAGGGGGTGACGAACTTCAGGTTGTTGCTCGAATCAACATACAGGAGTCCTGGATTCCCTCGAATGACAACCAACTGAGGCACCGTTGGGAGAGAAATCGCGGCGCCGACATTCACCCAAGCGCCAGTACAGAGCTCATTGCTGACGGCAAGTACCAACTTGCGCACTTGATACGGCCCGGTGCCCTCATACGAGAAGAACGTATTGTCGTTGGCGAGATCAGAAACAATCTGTCTCGGTGAGCCTGGTGTGGTCGCATCTGGCGGACAAAGAAACGGAACTGTGCAGTCGGGGTTGAACCGAATGAGAGTGGTCGTGCCCGGGGGATCGCTGAGCTGATGCACCGAACAATTTGCCGAAATTGCAGATACAGCCGCCCCTTGAGCGCCGCCAGCAACAGACTTGACCCCAGTCATGGCGCACTGAAAATTATAAAGTTTCTGCCTACACCAGAAGCCCTGCGACAGACTGCTGAAAGGCATGTGTTCAACGATTTCCCATCGTTGACTTGTAAAGTGTATGGCATCAATCGCACCAAGGCCATGCATCACTGCCGTGCGTCCCACCCGCTCGTAGCTGCCATTTCGAATCAGCGCAGTCTCAGCCAACCCTGAGCCTTCGCCGCTGAACGCGGGCACGGGAATGAAGACGTCAGCACCCAAAACAGTAACCAGCGGGCTCGCACCAATCTTGTATAGCACCTGGGAATCGCTGGCATTGCTGATTCCGCCAACACGCTGCGACGTGAGATCAGGCCGAACAGTTCGATACACGTTCAGCATTTTTGTCGTGCTCATCCAGAACGACCTAATCGGCTCAACAACACCCGTCGATGGATTGAGTTGTATCCAATACGAAGCCCCACCCAAAACGTCACCCAACACCAAGCTGATCGCTCCTTCCTGGTCAGCCGATGCAGACAGCACTTCTGAATAGCCACTTGCCAATGTCGAGCCCGAGGTGGGGACCCAGGTCTCGGTATGGAGCTTGAAGCTCAATCCAACGACTGGGTTTCCATACAGGTCGGTGATGGCGTCAGTCGAAGCGGAGTAAACGGTGTCTTTCGCCGGCGCAGCAACTGTCCATTTCTGGGGACTCAGCCACGCGCCGGCAGCAGCGGGTACCACCACCAACCCGCTGCCGCCCATCATTGCCTCACTAAACTCGGCAGAAATGGCACCCACGTGCATCCGAGCTCTGTCGCCGGGAACAGTTGCAACGACCGTAGGCACGACACGGTCCACCGAGAAGGTGACGCTTGCGGTGCTGGAATTGCCTGCACGGTCTGACGCCACGAGCGTCGCCAGGTAGGTTTTCGGATTGTCTGTTGAAGAAGTCGTCACCACAGGCGGGCTTTGAGTTCCACCATCGAGAAGAACCGTGCCTACCGACAGCTGCGAGTCTCCATCGGCAAGCGCCCATGTGAAGGCCACGGTGTTGCCAGTCGAAAAGCGCGCCGCGTTCAGCTTCTCATTGACGGCCGGCGAAGTGATTGCGAATGCGGGCGCGACCACGTCGACGATCACGTTGAGTGTCGCGCTCGCGCGGTTGTCCGCGAGATCCGTCGCAACCACGGTGGCTGTCTCAGGGCTGAAATCGGCTCCGCGCGGAGCTGAGACAGCAATCGTCCACAGATTTCTCTGCACGGTCGCCTCACGCATGCCTGCATCGGCGAAACTCAGCGTCACCGACTTCAGCGTGCGCGTGCCATCGCTGATCGGGCCGCTGAGCACGCCGCCCGCTGCAAAAAAGCCCGGGCCCAACAGGCTGCCAGTGTCGAGACTGCCAAATCCAACGGTCGGCGGGACGTTGTCGACGGTCACCGAGCGCTTCACCTCGCAGGTGTGACCGACACCATCGTCGACGCGGAACAAAAGCTCACGGATGGCACCATTCTCAGCCACCACGTCCCAACCCCACACATAGGACCCGCCGTCACCTGCAAGGGCGGTGAAAGTCGCAGCTGCATCGATAGAGATTCGCGGGTTGACCAAGGTCTGAGATCCATCTGAGGCGGTCAATATGACCGGCAGATTGCCCTGGGTATTGATCACCGCGCCATCGATCGGCGACATCACTGTGCACGTCGGTGAAACGTTATCGACCTTGACCGTGCGCGACAACCTAACTTCGCGCCCTTTTCGGTCGGACGCGCGAACGTGAATTGTGGAAATCGCACCATCGCTTATCGGCAATGACGCCCGCGTCGAGAACGCGCCGCCTTCGCCAACAACCACGGGCTTCCAGGCTTCTGAATTGACCGAAATCTCAAGCTTCAAACCATCGGTGTCGTCGTCGACGCTTCCTGTCACTGCGACAGTGGAACCAGCGACCACCATCGCCTCCGCAGGAGCGACCACCTGCAGCGTCGGAGGCGCGTCGGTAATGCACACCAAAGAGGCAGTGCACCGCTGCTCGTCCGCGCAGACGACTCCGCCGCACGAGTCCTTCGGAGAACAAGCCGGCGCGGCTGCTACCAACGCTGCGACCAGGATGATCCGTGGGTTCATTACTTCCTGGTCTCCAAGCCGTTGCGCAACGTCGATGCGGACGACCTAGCACCCAAGCCGGCGCTCGAGTCAACCCCTCTGCACATTCGGTTCGATGTTCTTGGCGCAAGATGGATGCCGAGATCGTGATCGCGGTCGTCTAGGCCGCGCGGTTGAACCCGAATTCGTGGCGCTCGGCTGTGCGGCACCTTGGGTTCGATCTCAACCACGACCCGACTTCCCCTCGCCGAGCTGCCGGTTAGCTCGCGTCGACCGACTCTCGATGCTGCGTTTGTCGACGAAGCACCTTCGATGCGAGGCGCAATTGCTGAAGAGCCAGCTTACGTTTCTGGCCATCCGATTCTCTGGCCCCCTGGACCATGGCGGCGTCGACTCCCGACGCCTCGAGGAACTCGGTGATCAGCATCCCCAGTCGATCTGGAGCAATTCCTGTGAAGTCACCGACCCGCTGATGAAGCCATCGCGACCACTCGAAGAACCCGCGAAAAGGGGAAGCACGAAGAACCAACAGCGCTGCTCGGAGCCGTGGGTAGCGGCCGCTGTTGCCGACGAGGTCCCAGGCGCGCGCGAAGCGCTTGAGCTGCTGCAAAACCTCGAAGTCGAGCGTGCGACTCTGCAACAGCTCGTACGGAGGCTGCGCGCTGTAAACCATTCCCCACGTGGAGTCGTGACGGACGATCGGAGTCCCTCGCAGCCTCTTGAGAATGCCCACTTGAATCTCGTGCGGGTTCAATTGCACCAGCTTATCGAAGCCACTGCCAAAACTGGC
>JANOHG010000047.1:0-1958 GCA_031406375.1 Archangiaceae bacterium
GGCTTTCAGGGCGTGGACGAAGAAGGAAACGTCACCACGCTGGGTCGTGGTGGCTCAGACACCACCGCGGTGGCGATCGCGGCCGCACTCAAGGCTGACGCGTGTGAGATTTATACCGACGTCGACGGCGTCTACACCACCGACCCCAATCTGTGCCCAGCTGCCCGGAAGCTGAACAAGATCAGCTACGAGGAAATGCTCGAGTTGGCGAGCCTGGGCGCAAAGGTGTTGCAGATCCGCTCGGTCGAGTTTGCGATGAAGTACAAGGTGCCGCTGTGGGTGAAGTCGTCATTCTCTGACGACCCCGGAACGCTGGTCTGCGAGGAGGACAAGTCGATGGAAGACGTGGTCGTTTCCGGAGTGGCCTACGACAAGAACGAAGCAAAGATCGCCATCCGCAACGTGCCTGACGCACCCGGGATGGCGGCCCGAATTTTCACTGCGCTCGACGAGAAGGCGATCGTGGTCGACTTGATTGTCCAAAACCCTCCGAAAGGAGGGAAGACAGATCTGACCTTCACCGTCGGGAAAGCGGATCTCATCAAAGCATCCGACGTGGTGAAGAAGGTCGCCAAGCAGATCAAAGCGGGTGTGGTCGACACCGACGATCAGTGCTCGAAGGTTTCGATCGTCGGAGTCGGAATGAGGAACCACTCGGGCGTCGCGGCAAAGATGTTCCGCGTGCTCGCCCACGAGGGCATCAGCATTCAGGCGATCTCTACCTCGGAGATTCGCGTCTCGTGCCTGATCGACGCGAAGTACACCGAACTGGCGGTGCGCGCGCTGCACACCGCGTTTGGTCTCGACGGCGCTCCGACGAAATGAGCCAGGGGCGCCCGCGCGCTGTCGCGGCGGTAATGGCAATCGCACTCGCAGGTGGCGCGACCACTCACCTGCTTTGGCCGTCTTCGAAGAGCGCGCTCGATTGTGCTCCAGACGAGGTTCATCTGGGCACTGACGGCGTCGCGCGGTGCGGGCCTGGCTTGCCGCTGAACGCAGGCGCAAAGCTCACCTTGGGTGTGTTGCTTGATCTCAATCGGGCGACCGCGGGCGATCTTGCGCAGCTGCCGGGAGTCGGCCCCCAGCTGGCAAAGGCAATCATCGACGATCGCACCCGCCTGGGGGGCTTCAAGTCGTGGGATGAGGTCGATGCTGTTCCCGGCGTCGGCCCGGCGCGAATCGAGACCCTCAAGGCAGTCGTTGAGATCCGCTAGCGGCCGGCGGCTCGGTGCTATAACCCAAGCGTGCTCATCGCCTGTGAGAAGTGCGCCACGACATATGTCCTCGACGAGCGGCTGATTCCTGCTGCGGGCGCGCCGGTTCAATGTACGCGCTGTGGGCATGTCTTCACTGCCAAGCCGGGCGCGCAAGAGGCGCCGCCGGTCGCTGCAGATGTTCCTCAGCCGCGCTCGACGATGATGTTCGGGAAGGCAGACGAAAAGCCGGCCAACCGGACGATGATCTTTGGGGCCGCCGACGCTGCTGCGCCCGAGGTTGCCCCCGCCAAACGCACGATGATTTTCGGTGGCGATGTGGCCAAGGCCCCCGCGAAGAGCTCGACGATGATGTTCGGCGTTGCTCCCGCCGCTCCGGCCGCTCCGGCCGCACCCGCGAATCAATCTCCAAACCAGACGATGATTTTCGGTGCGGTCGCGGCTGCGCCTGCCGAGCCTTTCAGACCGCCGTCGCAAACGATGGTCTTCGGAACCCCCGCAGTGCTTCCGCCTGCCACGTCTCCGACGCCCGCAGGCCCGGCTTCGGCCGCCAACCGAACGATGATGTTCGGAATCCCCGCTGCCGACAAGCCCAACGCCGAGCCAATCACCGGCCCGACGCCCGCAGGCCCGGCTTCGGCCGCCAACCGAACGATGATGTTCGGAATCCCCGCTGCCAATAAGCCTAACGCCGAGCCAGGCACCGGCCCGACCCCGGCTTCGGCCGCCAACCGAACGATGATG
>JANOHG010000057.1:0-2923 GCA_031406375.1 Archangiaceae bacterium
CCGAAAAGGCGCTCGAGTTCTACAAGCAGTACATTCAGATGAAGGGGGGCCAGGTCGACGACAAGCATGCGGTGTACGCCGCGATCAAGGACCAGGAATTGGTTCTCGCCAAGCGAGACGAAGACAAGAAGGCCGTCGAGGAAGCCGCGAAGATGGAAGCGGAAATGAAGAAGGTTCAAGACCAAGCCGCGGCCGAAGAGAAGCGAATCAAGCAAGAAGAGCTCAAGAAGACCCAGGCCGACGCAAAGGGCAACGCGGCGAAGGATGCCGCCAAAGGCGCGGACACCGGCGAACAGAAGCCTGAGGGCAAAGAGTCGAAGAAGCCCGAAAGAAAGGGCGTCAAGAGCGAGGCGAAGGCAGCCGAAGAGCCGAAGAAGAAGAAGGATGAGAAAAAGGCCGAACCGGCGAAGGGGCCGCCCCCAGCCAAGGGCGACGAACCCGAAGACTCACTGTAGGTATGCCAGCCACTGTGGTGGTTTGTCCGACAGTGCGCCGCTCAATTTCGAGCTGGAGTTGGCGGCAGCGCGCTCGGTGGTAGAGTCAATTGGTGGAAAGGGGCCTTGGAGGCAGCATGAAGAAGCTGATTATCCTCGCCGCGCTCACCGCCTTCACCTCGGTGGCGTTTGCGCAGGACAAGAAGGGTGGCGGGAACACCACGTACAAGAAGACGACTGAGTACTCGTTCGAAGGGGACACCATTGAGGGCGATCTCACCAAACCCGACGGTGAGTACGTTGAGGCCCGCAAGAAGGTGAAGCACTCGAATCTGATTAAGATTCGAGAAGAGTTCAAAGACAAGGTGATGCAGTCGGTTGGCGAGTTGTAACCATCTTGATTCTTTGCGGAACCCGTTTCGTTCGGCGGTGTCGAAGAAAAAGCGCACCCACACCGGTTGGTGGAAGGAGGAAATCCCGTGGCCGTCCCGCTCACGTTGAAGGTCTTCAGAGGTGACCAGTTGGTCACTGCGAAGGACTATGAAAGAGACATCATCAAAATTGGCCGGCTGTCGTCGGCCCACCTTTGTCTGGATGATGAGAAGGTTTCTCGCATTCACTCGGTGATTGAGGTGGGGCCAGACGGCACCCTGTCAATCATCGACATGGGAAGCGTCGAGGGCACCTTCGTCAATGGCAAGCGGGTGAACAAAGGCACGCTGGCGTTTGGTGATGAGATCAAGGTCGGTGGCACCACGTTCAAGGTCGAGAGGGGTGGAGGCGGTGCGTCGGTTGCGCCTTCGGTGTCTCCGGTTGAAGCCCCCGAGTTCTCGGCTTCGAACGGCGAGCCCACTCAACAGATCCACCTGCGAAATCGCCCCGAGCTTTCCAGAGCGCCGCTGGCTGCTCAGGGCAACGTGGTTCACGAGGCCACCGGAAACCAGACCCGTGCGCGTCCGCGCGGCCGAAAGGGTGCGGGACCCCTGGGCCTCGAGCTTCGCCTGATGTGGGGCGATCAGATGGTTGCCAGCCATTTCTTTCATCCAGGCATCGACAGGAAGTTCACTGTCGGCTCAGCAGCAGGCGTCGACTTTTCGATGGGCGATTCGCGGCTTGGCAGCCGGTCGTTCGAGGCGGTTCGGTTCGGCAAGGAAGGCGCGACGCTTCGGTTTACCGGAAAGATGAAGGGTGAGATTCACCTGAAGCAGGGCGAACAGGTGCTGACGCTCGCACAGGCGAAGGAAACGGGCGTCGCCAGTGCCAGCGGCGATGCGTTCTGTCTTGATCTTCAGAACAATGATTTTGCCTGGGTGGATCTTGGCGGAGTGGTGCTCGAAGTCTTCTTCCAGCCTGTGCCCAAAGCCGCGTTCGTTCCTTACGCGGACGCGATCGACTTCACCGCGCTGAACATCTTCTTGGTGATGTTCTTCCTTGGAGCGTTGTTCGTCATCACCGCGCTCAATCGCGAGATGGAGGGCGACGAGTTCGGCGATGATTTGAACGGCGATCAGGCCCGGATCGCGAAGCTGCTGATCAAACCGCCTGATGCTCAGAAAAACCCCCTGCTGCAGCGGCTCGAGAAGAAAAACTCGGGCGAGATCGCCGCCAAGCAAAAGAACGCCGATGGGCAGATGGGCAAGAAAGATGCGGTGAAGCGATCAGCCCACGCGGCGCCTAAAGGGGATCCGAACAACAAGGATCAAGCGCGGCTGTTGGTACAGAAGGTGTTCGGAGGAACCGGCGGCGGCATCTCGACCATCTTCGGCCACCAAGGCCTGGGTGGTGAGTTGAAGAGCGCGATGGGCAACATGTTCGGAGCGGCGCCGGGTGACGCGCAGGGCTTCGGTGGACTCGGACTTCGTGGTTCTGGCTCAGGCGGTGGCGGGCTGGGTGACACAATCGGCATTGGTGGCATCGGCACCAAGGGTCGCGGTGGAGGCACGGGCGGCTACGGATCGGGTGTCGGTGTATTGGGTGGCAAGAAGGACGTCGACATCGGAATCACGTCGTCGGATCCGACGGTGATGGGGTCGCTCGACAAAGAGCTTATTCGGAAGGTCATTCACGCCAACCGGGGCCAGATCCGCTACTGCTATGAAAGCCAACTGAACCGGTTCCCCAAGCTGGAAGGCAAGGTTTCGGTAAAATTCGTCATCTCGGCGGCTGGTTCGGTTGCGACCTCTCAGGTTTCAGGTTCCACCGCGGGCAACGCTGAGCTCGAAACCTGCGTGGCAGGTCGGGTGAAGACGTGGATGTTCCCCAAGCCGAAAGGTGGAGGCGTGGTTGTGGTGACCTACCCGTTCATCTTCAAACAGTCTGGACAGTAACTGGATTAGGGTTCGGCACCTCATGCGCACCCGACTGCTGTGGTTGATCGTCGCGATGGCTCCTTCGTTTGCGTTTGGCATCTGGTTCGATCTTGCGTCGAAGACTCACAATGTGGTTGTCGACGGTTCGATTCGCCGGAAACCCTTCCAGTCCCCAGATCG
>JANOHG010000059.1:0-5945 GCA_031406375.1 Archangiaceae bacterium
TGTGGAGTGGGCTCGTCGCGCGAAGGGTGCGGTGGCGACGGCGGGGCCGGCTGCTGCCTAGGGCGTCGATGCGTTTCGTTGCGTGGACCGTACCAGAACCGGTCATGGCCTCGCGGCGCTGGCGATGCGTCCACAGCTGAGCTAACAAATCGAATCGGGGGGCTGTGAAATGAGCGACTCGGGGGGCTACATCCATTCTGTCTCGAGGCTGACGTCACCCACGACAGCAGCATCGTGAAATTCAGTGATGCGGGAAGAAGTTGGGATTCGCCGGACACGACAGCGAACGCTCTCCGACCAAGGCAAGCCGCGCGTGATACGCGGGCTCGATGCCGACGGGGATTGACTTCGAATGGGACGCCGTAAAAGCGAGGGCCAACATCGAAAAGCACGGCATCTCGTTCGAGGTGGCCGCGACAGTCTTTGCGGACCCTCTCTCGATTACGATCTCGGATCACGCCCATTCGCAAGTTGGCGAGGATCGCTTCGTGACCATTGGACGGTCGTCGGGCGCCCAGACCCTCGTCGTGGTACATTCCGATCGCAATGAAACGATCCGGATCATCAGCGCGCGTCTCGCCTCGAGGAAAGAGCGAAGGCAGTACGAGGAAGAAGCCTAAGCGCAAGACTGCCGCTCCACGCTCGGTGTACGATTTCACGAAAGGGGTGCGCGGAAAGTACGCAGAGCGCTACGCCACCGGCACGAACATCGTCTTGCTCGAGCCCGACGTTGCACACGCCTTCCCGACTGCGCGCGCCGTCAACCAGGCGCTGCGGGAGTTGTTATCAGAGCGGCACGCCTAATCGGCGCGAAGTTCAGAGAACCGCGAAAAGCCCTGGCAGAGCATCATGGCCGGCGTCGAGGGCGCCGTCTTGGCCCTGTTGACCGGACAGGGAGGGCTACTGAACCCAGTCCGGTCAAGTCAAGTGAGGAGCCCCGGGAGCCCGCCCGTGCCCGCGTCGAGATCGCCGAAGCGCGTGACGTCTGCCAGACCCATGAAGTGGGCAATCGACACCAGCAGGCGGTGATGCAACGCGCCGCCCGCGTTCAGCAGTCGGCCCGAGCGCACGCCTTTGGCTCCCCCACCCGCGACGACAAAGGGCACGTTGTCGAAGTTGTGGGCACCGGTAGCGACCTCGGAGCCCCACACCACCAGCGTGTTGTCGAGCATCGTGCCGCTGCCTTCACGCACGGTGTTGAGCTTGTCGAGCAGCAACGCGAACTTCTGCGCGTACCACGTGCAGATCTGAATGCGGGTGGCTCGCGGGCCCGGAGAGGTCTCGTCGTGGCTCAGGTTGTCGTGATGTGCTCCCTGGTAGCCGAGCCACGGATACGGCACGTTGTCGTGGCCATTCGAGAACTGGAAGCTCGCGACGCGCGTCAGATCGCACGCGAACGCGGCGGCGACGATCGAGGCTTGCTGATCGAAGATCTCGGGCCGGTTGGCGACAGCGCCGGGGTCCATTGCCGCAGGCAGGGTGGGGCTCTGACATGCCCCCGAGGTGTTCTGGGTGAGTTGGCGCTCGAGGTCACGCAGCGCGGTGAGGTGCGCCTCGAGCTTCAGCCGGTCTTGGGCACCCGCCCTGTGTAAGAGCGCGGCGACCTCGGCCTTGTTCACGTCGATCATGCTCTGCTTCTCGAAGCGGATGCGTGCGAGTCGCGCAGCGTCGGCGTTGAGACTCGAGAACAACGAAGTGTAGAGAGCCCGCGGGTCGGTCTGAGGGTTGAGCGCGGTTCGCGCGCCCGAGTAGACGGTGCGGAACGCTGCCTGGCTGATGCGCGTCTGCACGCCCACCTCGAGTGAGCGGAAGGGCGTGCCGGCATTGAGCCGATTTGCGATGACCTGATCGATCGAGGGCCCAGTGCTCCAGACGCCGATCGGCACGTTGCCGCCGGGCACGACGGTCTCAATGTCGTTCACCCGGCATCCGGTCCACAGTGTGGCCATGCCGATGGGGTGCGGAGCGTGCAGGCAGTTGGGGTGGTACGCGCCATTCACGCCCAGGCCGTCGATGACGACGAGCTTCGACTTGTACGCGGCCAGCGGCTGCAGAATCGGGCTCAGCGTGAAGTTGGTGTCCGAGCCGCCCGGCTTCCACTGGTCGTAGATGGTGCCGTGCGGGGTGAAGAAGAGGTGCAGGCGCTTGGGCATCGACGCGACCTGGCCGTACGCGTCGAGGATCGGAACGAGCGGGCTTGCGAGCAGCGCGCCCGCGGCTCCCTTCAGCATGCTCCGGCGAGAGAGTCGGGTCATGGGGAGCTCCAGAGCTTCGTTCCGTTGGGCGCGATGATGTGCAGCCTACCGCTGGTCTCGAAGTACAGCTGCGCACCGGGGTTTCCGGCGGTCATGGTGTTGAACTTTGGGACGATGGCTGCGTCGTAGACCACCAGGTTGCCGTCGCCCTGCATCGCAGCGAAGCCTGGCGCAGTGCCGGCGGTGCCGCTGGACCACACCGCCCCTCCAGAGGTTCGGTAAAGCACCAGGTTGCCGTCGAGCTGGTAGACGAGCCGATGCGTCCCATCGCTTGTCGTCAACGACTGGTCGGGCTGGAGCTGGGCGCCGACGGCGAGAAGCACCCTCGTCGTACCTCCCGTACCAGCGTCTGCGCCTGTGCCGCCGCCCGCGCTGCCACCGCCCGTTCCGCCCAGGGTGCTACCAGTGTCATTGAACGCGAACGCGCGGCTGAGCGCGATGCGGCGAATCAGCCCACGAACGTCGCCGTCTTCCTCGGCGAAAGCGCCGGCCAGCTCGAGCACCTCGCAGTTGTCGCGTGCCTGCTCCGAGCGACCGAGCGCGAACCGAACCCACTGTTTCGTGTAGCAGTGCTGCAGCTCTTTCGCGCCGGCGAGGCGGGTGGCGAGCTCCCGCGCGCCGCTGAAGGAGCCGTTGGAAGCAGCGGTGCCGGTGAGGACGCCCGACGCGTCGATTGGCAACCCGTTGTCGTGCGTTTGCCATTCGCCCAACGCGCCGTAGTTCTCCAGCCCGAATCCGACGTCGTTGATGAAGCGGTGGCAGGACCCGCAGTTCGCGCTCTGCGAGGTGACGCGCGTTACGCGCTGACGCGTGGTCTCCTGACCCATCGCAGGAGGCACCATCGTTGGGGCATCTGGCGGAGGGTCTGGCAGATTCTGGCACATCAGGTTGCGGCGGATCATGACGCCGCGGCGTACGGGAGAAGTCGTGTCGGGGTTCGCGAGGCCCGCGAGCACCGCGGGCTGAGTGAGAATACCGGCGCGCTGGTCCTGTTGGCCCTGCGCGTTCACTGAGTACGAACCGGTGAGCAGCGTCTTCAGCTTGCCGTCGCCGCGCCGCACCACCTGGTCCGCGAAGCTGGCGGTCTCGCCAACCATCGTGCGCCACGCCGCCGCATCGAAAGACGGGTAGCGCGTCGGCGACTTGTTCGGCACCGTCGTGGCGTCGACGCCGAGCAGCTGGAGGTGAAAGTGGCCGATCGCCGATCGCGCGCGCTCGTCGGCGAGCAGACGGTCGACCTGGGTTGCGATTGCGGCTGGATTGGCGAGGCGGCCGCCCTGGGCAGCGGCGAGCAGCTCTTTGTCCGGTGTGCTGTTCCAAATGAAGAAGGCGAGCTTCGACGCCAGGTCCTCCTCGAAGTGGTAGAGGAAGTTCGGCGACTGCAGCATCGTCCGCGCGACGAACTTGAGGCCGTCATCGAAGCTGCCGCGCGCGCGATGCGTCGCGTAGAGCGCGCGGTAGCGATCGCGCTCCTCGGTGGTCAGCGAGCGCCGGAAAACGCGGTGGCCAAATTGATCGACGAACCGCTCTGCGCAGGGGGGCTCGCCGAGCGCCTGTGTGTCGCACGCTTCGACGGCGGCGCGCAGGGGGCCGATGTTTGCGGTGAGCTCTTCGGCCGTAACCCCGTACTGCTCGAGCATGCTCCACGAGACGCTGCCGCTGACGTTGCTGAGAAACAGGCCGGTCTTTTCGTCGGGAGGCAGCCGGTCGCCGCGGACCTGCGTGGTGCCGAGCAGATCGCGCACGGTGTTGTCGTATTCGCCGCGCGTCAACCGCCGCAGAGGTATCGGGTCGCTGGTGGTGCCCGGCGTGCACGGCACGTCAACGTCGACCGGTGGATTCTTGGGAGGGCTCGCAGAGCGGCTGGGCGGTGCGATTAGGGCTTCGCAGGCCAGTAAAGAGAGGAGACATCCCAAGAGTGCGAGGCGCGGCATTCGCCTCGAATACGCACGGCATGGGCCAGTAAACAAGCAAAGTGGTTTCAAAGGTTTGCATTTGAGACTGCACGAAAACTCAGTGGCATTGTCCTTCAAAAGCGCAGACATCGATGCTCCACGTTGGTTTGGAACCGCCGCTGTGAAACCCAACTCGGCACACAAGCACGCAGAGCAGGTGGTAGCTCCCGACACTCTCCTGCATGCTCGGAGAGGTTGTTCTTGAGCTCTACCCACGAAGTGAACACGACACGCGAGGGCTGCGGCTCGGAATACGAGTCGAGATGTGCGCGCGACGGTCAACTCGGTGCGGCTCGCTGGTGTGTCGAACTCTGGTCAGTCGCAGGCCACCTGCATGCGGCATAAATGGAGTCATCGCCTTCGACCAGGTGCGAGTCAGTTCTCTTGGCTTCAATCGCGGCAGCGACAACGATTTCGACCCACTCGGTCCCGGTCTCATAGGGAATCGTGTTGCTGGCCTTCAGGGACCGAACCGCTTCGACCAGAGAATCAAGACGTGCGTGTTTCACCGCTCCGCTGACACAATTGCCTTCGCCTGCTTTCGGCAGTGACTTTTCCCAGTTATCGACGGCAAGAGCCGGAACCAAGACTGCCGTACTCTCAATCAGCTCACGCAAGGCTGGTGCACTCCCAGTCGCCGACTGCTTGCGGGTCTGCTCTTGGGCCGCCGCAATCATCTGGGCCACAGCAGGGTCGTTGGCCTTCCGCTGCTCTTTGGTGCCCCCGAGACCAAATAGGCCGCGAACACGGTCGAGAAGCGGCGGCGACGGTTGCGGCTCTTGCTGAGGCGGCGCACTCGGCCCAATTGTGACGACGTTGGTGTGAATCGAGAAAACCTCAGGAAATGCAGCGCCTCCAAGCCACCGATTTCTACCCTGCCAAAACGCAGGTCGCGTTCTTGCGAAGAGTCGCCCCAGCCAGACCCAGGTGCTAATCGCGTAGTCATTCACAGGGTCTTCCCCGTCAACGCCCTGGATGCTGAAAGCGAGCGCCTTTTCTCGGAGAACAGCTGACCTGTCCAACATCTCCTGAATCCACGCTTCCACGGTTGCGGCTTTTGGAGGCGCCGGCTGACGCCGAAGACGTCGTCCACGACACGTTCAGCACCGCCTGGAGACGCCTCGACAGCTACTCACCGGATCGGCCGATGCGTCCGTGGCTCTTCGGCATCGCCTTCCGCCTCATCAGTAACCGCCGGGCGGCGAAGCAAGGCCATGAGGAGTTCCAGCCGGAACTCGAGTCCCACGCAGGGCCGCAGCAGCGCCCCGACGAACTTCTGGAAAGCGAGGTCACCCGACGACATGTGCTGCGCGCTCTCGATGCGCTCTCAGCAGAGCAGCGCGCAGTCTTCGTCGGGGCTGACATCGACGACGTGCCAATCACCGAGCTTGCCCAGAGCCTGGAGATTCCCTTGAACACCGCCTATTCGAGACTCCGATTGGCGCGACAGCGCTTTCAAATGACCTTCGACGTCTTGCAAAACGAGGTGCGCGCATGAGCGACGATCTGCCGCTGCTGTCCGACTTGGCGCTAAAGGCACTTTCGGTCGAGCGCACGCGACCGCCACTTCCACCGGAGCAACTGCATCGACTGACGGCCAGACTGGAGGCCACGTTCGCACTGTCTCCATCCGTCGCCCCCACTCCGCCTGCCCCTGCACCGACGGGACTTTTGGCAGGCAAGGCGCTCCTTCTCGCCGCGGGCCTCGTAGCCGGAGGCTTCGGCGGCGCGCTGC
>JANOHG010000133.1:0-4508 GCA_031406375.1 Archangiaceae bacterium
GCGGTCAGCTCGCCAATGCGCAGATGACCGACTGCCGCGCCGAGTTCGAGGCGCGGTGCGCCGAAAGGGCCAATGGCGTTGACGCAGGGATGTTGCGGTACGACGCGGTCGCGGCGACCGACTGCGTTTCTTACGGAAACAACCCGGCTTGTTACGGGGGTGCCGAAGACTTGTACGACTGTCTGGATTCGGTGTTCGAAGTGGCGGCGCGGCTCGGGGCACCCTGCGTGGCCAACGAATGCATCGAAGGCTACTGCCCAGCGGCGACGGGCGACGAGTCCAGCTGCCGCGCATGTGTTCCATTTTCCGCGCAGGGGCACCCCTGCTCTGACATCAACGCGTGCAACCCAGCGGTTGGGTTCTGCCCGAGCGTCGCGAGCGATGGCGGGACGCCGGTATGCGAGGCGTTGCGCCCAGCGGGCGCTGCGTGCGCGACGCCGCTCGACTGCGCGGGTCGCGCGACGTGCGTCAACTTCACTTCTCTCGATGGGGGTGCACCCAGGTGCGGCCCGCTGGCGCTGGGCAGCCCATGCGCGAGCGCGGGCGACTGCGGGGTTGGCTCGTATTGCCAGGGACTGCGAATCGCAGCAGACGACACCGTTACCGTCGGAACCTGCGCGCTTCGGCTTGCGCTCAACGCGGCGTGCACCAACCAGCAGTATGACGATGGTTGCCAAGGTCCCGCGGCGACCTGCCTGGGAAACAAGTGCATCACCGCCCAACCCCATTCTCGACCGCTGGCCGCCGAGTGCGATGCGTACGATCAATGTCCGGTGGGCGCGTACTGCACCTGCGCCGGCCCGCTGACCGACGACGGAGGCATCTCGGTGCGTGATGGCAGTTGCCTCAACCAGCAGGGCGTGCTGGGCGCCTGCTGGCAAGAAGAGGAATACTCGATGTGCCTGCCAGGGCTTGACTGCACGCTGAATCGAGTTTGTGTGCCGCTGCGAACGGAAGGACAAAGCTGTGGGCCTGGCGAAGGCAAGTGCCTCTCGTTCTTGAGCTGCACTCAGGAACTGACTCCTGGGGCGGCAACGTGTGTCGCAGCGCGCAAACCAGGTCAGTCGTGCGCAGCCGTCACGCTCGCCTGCATGACCGGCAGCTTTTGCGCCGTGGACGCAGGGGCTGTCCTTGGGCTGTGCACTGCATCGTTGTCTCGAGGTTCGAACTGCTCGACTTCGCTTGAGTGCCGCAGTGCGCGGTGCCTCGACGCCGACGCGGGGAAGAGCTGCGGAGCCACCTGCTTCTAGCCCAAGGGGCCCGTTTCAGCACACTTCTGGGGGTCGACCATTCAACCCGCCCCGGATGATTGTTCAGCAGCGCAGCGTTGTCTCGCCGCGGCGCCCGAGGCATTCTTCCCCTGCCTGTCCTCTACCTTGTCGAACACCCTCTCAAAAAGTGTTGCTGCCGGCATCGACCGGTGTGCCGCAGCCTTCGAAGACCTACCGTTGCTGCGGGATGAGGTGAACCAGCTGCGACAACACCCCGAGCAGACTGCTGAGTTTGCGACGGCGCTGTTTGATCTCGAGCGTGTCCAGCGCGGAGATCCCGAGGCGCGACAACAGCTGATCGAAGTCGCCGACGCGCTGCTGGTCTTCTGGCGAGAACGCAGCGGAGACGCGCTGGCCGATTCGCATCCGGTGCTCGGCCCTCTTTGGGCCCGTGCGTCCAAGATGCTCATCTTGTTTGAAATCAAACAGTTCAAGCGCGCACTCGATGTCTGCTGGGAAGCAAAGAGCGATGCGGCGCAGTTGCAGACAGCGATCGCTGCGCTGCTTCCCGCGGGAAATCGGCGGGTCGAGTTCGCGGCGTGCCTATATCACCTCGAGCTCGCGCGGCTCTTTGTCCACACTTCTCGGGCTGAGTTCGCCCGCCGCGCCAGCCTCGTTCACGAGGCGTACCACTCGAAGGAAACGGCCGAGGAACTGGTGGGAGACGACCTAGGCCTGCAGCACCTGTGGGAAGAGCTCGTCCCCTACCTCGACGAGTTCTTCGAAGCACTCGAAGCCGAGCAGGAAAAGAAGCTTCGGTCGAACATGAAGACGGATCCCGGCGGCGAAGCTGCGGTGCCGCGCGAGTCAGTGCCACCGACAGAGATCCCTGCGCTTGCGAAAAAAGCAGCGCCCACCCTCGACGACGTCACCGAAGCGCCGGTGGGGGTTACCTTTCTTGGGCCCGCACCTACCCGGACGAGCCGAAGCGCGGCTGAGACGACAAATCCGGGTATGCCGCTGTTCGAGGCGATTGACCTCCCAGCTGCTCCGGCACCCAAAGACCTCACGCCGACCCCTGCGCCGATTGAAGCGATTGAAGAAGTTTTGGCGCCGCTGCCCAATGCGCCGCCGCCGCCTCCCTCGAACTTCACGCCGGCGCCGGGAACGCTGTTCGCAGCCGAATTCGATGTCGCCGACACCGCGCCCCGCATCGCGCACCGTCCGCCACTGCCCCCTTCGAACTTCACCCCCACGCCAGGCTCGATCCCCGCCTTCACCGTTGCCGAACCCGACCTCACCGGTCGCCGAACGGTTGGAAGCGATTCGGGAATTCTCGACCTCCAGGACATCATTGACGAGGTTCCCATTCCTCCCGCGAGGCCAAACTGGCCGTCGCTCGAGGTCGAGCTCGGCGACTACGAGCCCGATGAAGCGGCTCAGACTTTCTGGCGCCACACCGAGGAAGCGTTGACCTTACTGCCTTCCCCCGACGCCCCTCGGATGGATCGCCGCACGCTTTCCGCCGATGGCCGCGCCGAACGCAAGAAGCTCAACGGTTGGCTCGACAGCGTAGGCCGCGGCTTCGACACCGTGCCTGAAGCGAAGACCTTCGCGTGCCTGATGAAGCTCTACATGGCAGCGCAGCTCAAAGAGAAAAGCCTCTTTGGTGGAGTGAACGCCAAGCGCAAAGAGGCGTTCATCTCGGCGCTCGAGTTGCTTTCTGCCGAGCCGCTGGCTGCTGGTCATTGTGCGGTGTGGTTCGAACTCGATGGGAAAGAGACGCTCGAGCATCTGGGTACCGGGCTGGAGGTGTTGACTGATTACCTTCAGTTCTGTGCGCGCGAAAATCTGGATCCGTTGGATCCCGCGGTGCCCAGCCAATTCATGGCTGCTTGAGCCGCGCTGCCCGTTCGATTCTCAGCAAGGCGATGAATCTACGGTGCTTTTGGTTGGACCACGAAAAGCACGCAACCAAGTCTCTCGTTCGTCGATAACGCGTCAAGGTGATCAAATGACAGTCTCCAGAAAAAATGACGTGCTTTTCATCGGTATGAACAAATACGCCCAGCAAGAGGCGAACACGCTGACCGCTAACGGAACAAAGGTCAGTGTCATCAAGGACGCGAAGGTTGACGACACGATTACGGTCGGCACCGGTAAGAAAGCGGTCACCTTTGATCTCAAGACCGACGTCGGTCGGAAAGACTTCGTGAAGACGCTGGGTCTGCCTGCGCCGCAGAGCGCGAAGATTGAAGACATTCTGAAGCGTGCAGGTTCGGATACGCGCGATGAGTTCGCACAACTCGCGCAGGCCTGGGCGGTTGGAGAAAAAGGCGGCGCGGTTCCCGGCCGGCTTGTGCTCTCTGGACACAGTGGCGGCAGCAGCATCTACGGCGACGAGTCCAACTTTACCAACGGCTTTTTCAATCGCGACCTGCTCACCGAGCTGGCGAAGACGATGCCCAAGGCCGCCGCCCAGGTTGAGGACATCGCCTTGTCTGCCTGCTACTGCGGTGGCGAAAACACGATCATGAAGTGGAAGGAAGGCTTCCCCAACGCGAAGACGATGCTTGCGTACGCCGACAAATCACCCAGTGGAAGCACCGAAACGGGGTCGAGAGCTCACCTCAAGGCGTGGGACAAAGCGACCCGTGGCGATGTCGACTCGCTCAAGCCGGACACGTTCAAGGGGCTCGAGAAGGATAAGAACGTCGCCACCTGGAGCGTGAAGAACGGCTACCTGACCCCTGGGTCGAAGGAGAAACCCGAGGTGGTGAGCAAGCGCATTGCCGACTTCAAGCCGACTTACGACTCGCACTTCTCTGGAGCCAAGGTCGCGACTTCCGAAACCGAACTGCGGGCCCACTACAACGACTTGCAGGATCTCAGTTCGAGGCCGACCACAACGCCCGGAGATCGCGCGAAGTTGACCGAGCAGATTGAAACCACCTTCCGCCTGATGAAGTACCCAAAGGTGAAGGTGAACTTCCAGAAGGCGCACGGTGCTGAGATGAAGAAGGCGTACGAAGGGCTCGGCTTGAAGGCCCCTGACTTTTCGAAGCTCTCACGGAAGGATGCGCTTGCGAAGGTGGCAGAGTTCGAGGCCGCGGCCGCGAAGCAGAAGCCGCTGTCGCCTGCCGCAAGTCAGGCGCTCGCCAAGCTGACCAAGGGCCTTCGAGACCTCACCGACCAGACCGTAATTCCGCGCCAAGGCCTCTGAGCAACAGCCACGAGGCTTGAGTGACCTGCTCGGCCTATCTGGGGTGTAGGTATGTGACCTGACGAGCCAATTCT
>JANOHG010000093.1:0-3152 GCA_031406375.1 Archangiaceae bacterium
GTGCTTCTCTTCGTGGTTGCCCAGAATGCACTCGTGCTGCATCGCCAGCTCGACGCACTCTTTGGGTTTTGGGCCGCGATCGATCAGGTCACCGGCGAAAATCACCCGATCGCTGACGCCTACGCTCAGATGGCGCAGAAGCTCAATCGCCTCGTCGTAACAACCGTGAAGATCACCAATCACCACTGTTCTGCCCATGACCTGCCTTACTCCTGACGGCGGTATTCTTCACGCCCGAGTGCGCCAATGGCGTCACATCGAATGGTGTTTGGAATCGAGCCAACCGTGGCGTTTCGGCACACCGGCCGAGCCAGGCAGAGTGCGCGGAAATCGCTGGCCGAAATGCAAATTTCCCAAGGTTCGTCAGGATTTGCCTCGCGTGCCGTGATCGGAACGGTATGGTGCCGCACCCCCAATCATGCTTACGGATGACGAGCTGTTCGCCGAGATTTCTTCCCGTAGGGCGAAGGGTGAGACCTTTAATAATCAGCTGGGTGAACTCGTCGCGAGATGGCGTTCTGCGTCGGCAACCGTGGTGCGCCGTGTTCAAGGGGCGTTCATGAGGGGCTCGCCGGACGATGCTGACGAGGTGTTTCAGGACGCGGTCGGCAAGTTCCTCTCGCGGGGGCTCGATCAGTTTCGAGGAGTGTCGGAGCAGATGCCGGGAAAGGCTGCGTCTCCGAAGTCGTTCTTTCTGCGCATCGTGAAGCACTGCGCGATTGATCGGTATCGCCGGCAACGCGAAGACCTTGCGCAGGGGCCGCGCTCCGGAGAAGACGAAGCGTCAGAGCCTGCCCATGAGGTACGGCGCTCGGTGAACGTCGCGAACGCGAAGGATTCTGCGGGTGAGGCGCGCGAAGAATATTGGGTCGCGTTTCGGAGGCTGCAAGAAGAGCATCCCAACGAGGCGGGCGCGTGGGATTTCTATCACCACCAGGACATGGACGATCACAACGAGGTCGCCCGCATTCTCGGGATCACCGTCGTCAATTCCTACAAGCGTGTCAGTCGTGCGCAGGCGTACCTGAAACTGTACCTCCTCGAGGTGAGGGGCCAGGAGGAACAGCTATGAATACCGATGAATCCGCCAACCGCTATCGTTCGCGCATTGATGAGCTGTCGTCGCTGAAAGGAGAGCTCGAATTGCCGAAGCGGCCGGGAGATCCGGCGCCGGTCATCGGTAGAGTGTTGGAGGCGGCGGGGGATCTGCTGCGGCGAACCAAAGCAATTCCGTGCGATCTCACCGCGGTGCAGGCGACGTTGGCCCTGGTACCCAACAGCGGGCTCAAGTCATGGGGTGAAGCGGTGAGCGTCGACGACCTGCACGCGCGATTGAAGCGCGCGGCCGACGAAGCGGTAGAAGCGGCGCTGCCCGACACACCCGACGACGGGAACACCTGGAGCAGCTGGGCGATGCAGGGCCTGTTCGCGAGGGATCGAATGGAATCTGCGTTGTGTGCGGTGCAGCACTTGGCTGAGCAGGGAAGGACGGACGCCGCTGAGCTTCACGCGCGACTTTCGGTGGCGGTCAGAAAGGTTGATAGCGCTCTCGCCCACCGAGCTGCATGGCTGACTCATCTGAACTCGGGTCGTCGCGCCGAAGCGGGGATGCTGGATCCCGAAGCTCGATTGAAGGCGTGGTGGTTCACCGTACGCAACGAGACCTCTGACGATGGTTTGGTCGCTGCGCTTGGCGGTGAAGGTGACCGCGTTCTCGAAGGGCCCGAAGCAAGTGTTCACGCCGAAGTGACGCGCGAGCGCCGGCGCGCGGTGAGCTACGACGAGCTGTTTCGTTACGACCTCGGAATCGCGAGCCCTGCCGAGCGCGCTTTCATCACTTCGCAGAGCAAGGCGAATCCGGATTTTGCCCGCGCGATGGCGGCGCTGGCAGAGGGCGAGCGCGCGATCGAAGAGGTCGCGGGACTTGTTGCTGAAATGAAAATGATCCCGATCGTTCGCGATCCATCAGCGCGAATCGAGCCGATCAGAGGCGAGGTGATTGCCGAGCGCTCTGAGTTCAAGCTGCTGTTGTTTCGTCGAAGCGACCGGGTGCAACTGGTGGTTCAGCCGCAGCGCAAGGATCGTTTCGCGACCGCTGCGGTGTACTTGGCCGATGCGCCCGACGTTGCGCGGCCGTCGACCACAACCGCCGAAGGGCTCGAGTTCGACCTGGGGGTTGCCTCGAAGCTACAGGGCCACCAGGCACGCGTCGTCGTGCAGCTTCAAGGTGGCATCGAAGTGGCGACGCTCGTTCGGCTGTAGGCGACACGAACGGTTAGGGCATCACGCTGCGCAGAAGATCTGGGCGATCGGTCATCACGCCTCCCACGCCTTCACCAATCACCTCGCGCATCTGGAAGGGATCATTGATTGTCCAGACGTTGATCCATTTGCCGCGGCGCGCTGCCTCATCGCGCAGGCCAGCGTCGAACAGCCGCACGCCCTCGAAGTGCAGCGGCATGTCCAGGACCGTGAAGCGGAGGTCATCGACCGGTGGCTCGCCGGACCTAATCGGAAGAATGAACGCGGTGAGGGTGTCGCGCGGGTAGAAGAGCACCGCCTCGGGCATTGCCGCCGAAAGTTTGAACGCGGTGTCGTCATGCTCGCTGCCCGCGCAGATCCGCTCGGTTGCATGTTCCGCACGGACGATCTCGACAAAGCTGTCGAGCGCGGCGGCGGTCTTCAGTTCGATGTTGAAGCGCAGCTTTGGAAACAGCCGCAACACCTCGACCAGTCGAGGGATCTTCACGCCCGCGCCGCGCAAGGGAAACGTTGTGCCCTCGTCGGGCGAGAACCGGAATCCGGCATCGAGCTTCGACAGCTCATTCCAGGTGAACGAAGCGACCGCGCCGACTGCTTCGGTGCAGCGATCCACCGTCTCGTCATGGGCGACGACCAACTCACCGTCTTTCGTCACCTGAATGTCGATCTCCAACATGTCGGTGCGCCACAACCGCACCGCGGCCTCGAAGGCAGGAAGAGTGTTTTCAGGCATCAGCGCGGCCCCGCCCCGATGGCTGATGTGAAGGGGCGCACGCAGCCCGCGGAAGAAGGGGTGCTTCATGTCACTGGCCTTTGAACACCGGTGCGCGCTTCTCGTTGTAGGCGCGAATTCCTTCCGCGGCGTCGTCGCTGGTGAACAGGCGCTGTTG
>JANOHG010000129.1:0-3856 GCA_031406375.1 Archangiaceae bacterium
GGTGCGCTTTCCCCACTTCGAGCCAGGACAATACGACGCGGCGTGCGGCCAAGGGCTCGGCAGCGTCGGGGCGCCCAGCGTCAATCAGGCCGCCACCCGTGCCCAGGAATTCAACCAGCCATCGACCTGGGTCGTGCTCAACAAGACGGCCGCGCAGATGCTCAACCCCAAGCAGGACGCCAGCGGTGCCGGTTCCAACAAGCCCGCCTTGCTCACTGACACCAGCGCGGTGACCTTCGCCTTTACCCAGCCGACCCAGCTCACGCTCGCCAACAGCCGAAAAACGTTCCTCGGCTTCAAGGGCCTCAACGTCATTGCAAGGGCTCAGACTTACTACCACCGACCCGGCAACTGGGCCGAGCAGCCCAACTTCTTCAACCCCTATTGGAAGCCGCGGCTCGCGTCGGTGTGGCAGGGCCGCTACAGCTTCGGGTTGGTCAATGATCTTCAGAACGTTCTGCCCGCGCCGCTCAATCAGCTGCCACAGAAGATGATTACCCACTGATGGGGCGCCGCGCCTTCAGAGGACAGGCGACCACCGAGTTTGCGCTCGTGCTTCCGGTGATGGTCGTGATCCTCCTCTACAGCATGGTTTTCACCGAACGGGTGCGCGCGAAGCTCAAGCTGCAGGAAGCCAGCCGCTTCCTCGCTTGGGAAATGACCAGCCACCCCCTCGACGACTTTGGGAGCGGGAATCACGACAAGGCATTCTTACTCGCGCAGCGGGCGTCGGTGCGCGATGCGGTCGACAAATACAAAGATCTCGAATCGATCGACAACAAGGCTGCCGGAAACTTCGTCGTTGGATACTCGAACCTCACCGCTCGGGTGACTGCGCACGACGCGCCGTCGCTGACTCACCCAATCGCGCCGATCAGCGGCAACCTCTTCGTCAACAACCTGCTCGCTGTTCTCACCGGCCCGGTTGGCGCTGCCTACCAGCACTTCGGATTCAACCTGAAGGGCAAGGTCCAGGTTGAAGTCTCGGTTCAGTTGGACAATCGCCTGCTTCCTCGTCGGTTCCTCGATGAAAATGGAGGCTTCTTCCGGGTCGATGTCTGGGGCGGACGCAACCTGCAGAACGCGACGATCAAGAATCGCTTTACGCTGGTCGCCAGTGGTTGGGATCTGCCCGATGGCGCAGATGGCGAGCAGCATCAACGGGGGCCGGGCGCCGCCCGGTCGGGCGTTCACCGCGGGGGAAGCGATCATGGTCTCTACCTTCAGGTCGCGCGGATGAGCCTGTTGGGAGCTCGTCACAACCTCGGCCGCATTCCCGGCTTCACTCAGTTGGCTCGGCTGATCGGCGACTTCGTCCCCAATCCAGTCGATGCCACCTACGTCGTTTCACACAACTACTTCGCGCCTGGAGATCGCGGCATCAAGGGTCGGGGCTGCGAAGCCTTTGCCCGCCACGGTGCGCATTGGGGCCAGAACAACCTCGGCACCGACGCGAGCAACGATGGGCCCGACATCGATCACCCGGGACGCAGGTGCTTCGACACCGCGCCGTTTCGTGACACCTCGAATTACGACGACTCGCAATACCGGGCAGTCTTCCAGGCGCGCGGGCGGTACTTCATGGGCTGCAAAAGAGCCGAGGCCGACAACCCTGCTGAAGCGGGCGCGCCTGCGCATTCGGACAAGGACCAACACAACAAGAAGTACAGCTGTGAAGACCCGTGAAGGCACTGCGCGCCTTCCTGTTGCTGCTGCCATTGTTCGCCTTCAGCGAGCAGCCGCTGCCGGTCTACCCAGGTGCGGTTCACACCCGAATCGGCACCGACCTGTTGATCGGCGCAGAGCTCTACCGGCTCGCCTATTTCCAGTCAGGCGACGCGCTGAAGCAGGTCGCGCGGTACTTCGAGAAGCAGTGGGTTGACGAGGGCTATCCAGTCACGGTCGACGGCGACTTCAAGGAGGAAGGCGTCGTTTCGGCCTTCTATACCCGCGAAGGGTTGATCCGTTCGGTGGTGCTGAAGAGACACGATGGCAAGACCCTGGGCTTCGCCGTCCTCAAAGACGTGTGGGTGCGCGAGCCGCGGGCGAAGGCGGTCAAGCTGCCACCGCTTGAGGGCACGCTCTTCAGCGAAGAGCTTGTCTTGCGCGACGAGTCGGGTGGAACCCAGGCTCGCTCGGCGCTGCTCGAGGGGTCGATTGAGCAGGCGCGGCGCAAGCTGGTGAATGGTTTTGTCAGCAAGGGGTATTCGCTGATTCGCGATACGCGGGTGAAGCTCGATGGCAAGTCTCAGCGGGTGATCGAGTTTGCGCGTGGCAAAGAGCAAGCAGTCGCGACCGTGGTTCAGGTGCAGGCTGACCTGGTGGCGATCCAGCAGACCTGGGTTGGTGGCGATGGGGTTGAAGCGCTCGAGGCGGTTGGCAAGCAATGAACGGCCTGATTGCGTTGATGGTGGCTGCGGCACCGATGCTCAACAGCCCAGTGGGAAGAGCGCTCACCGAACCGCTGCGACACGGACTCGCCGATGGGAAGGTGGGGCAGTGGGCCACCTTCCGTATCGACGGAGGGCCAGAACGGGTTCATTTTTGGCGCATGGCTGTGGTGGGACAAGAGACCGACAAGCAGGGCAGACCCGCCTGCTGGCTGGAATTCGAGATGGGACAACACCCCGCGATGAAAGCGCCGCTGCTTCAGCTGAAGATGTTGGTGGCGCGTTCGGTGGGCCTCAACAAAGGCGGCGTCAGCCGCGTCTTCATCGCGGTGGGAACCCAGAGGCCCAACGAGCTTTCGGACGATGCGGTTGCACGGTTGCTGGTCGATGAACATCCAATGGGCGGAAACCTCGCGCAGCCCGTCGCGATGCCGGTCGAGCTTGGTTCGTTCACTGGAAAGCCCACCCGCTTGATGACCCTCGCTGGCACCGTCTTCGCGACCCCCTTCGAACTGCGACTGCGCAGCTCGCTGGTCAAGCGCGTCTGGCTCAGTGAACAGGTGCCCCTGTTGCATGTGGCGAAGATGGAAATCCCGGGCATTGGCCACACCATCGAGGTGCGCGACTTCGGCATCAACGCACGCGCTCAGATGGCGATGCCTGCGCCCGGCGCCGCCAACATCAAACTCGAGAGCCACGATGATCTCGCCATTGAAGATCCAAAGTCCGCCCCGTAGGTTGCGCGTTCCGGCCTGCACAGAAGGAGACACGATGAAGCGCAACATCAAGCCACGGTTCTCGCGTGGTCAGGCGATGGTCGAATACTCGATTCTCAACTGGGTCTTGATTGTCGGGCTCGTGCTGGGTTTTCAAGTGCGAATGGTTCCGGTGAAAAGGGGCCTCATGGGCGACGGAACCACCGAGCAGATGAACCTGATCGAGATGTTCCTCGAGGCGTACCAGACCTACTACGACTCGTATTACTTCGTGCTCAACCTGCCGTTTCCGTGAGCCGCCGGTTCACGCGGCCCGACGCTGCGTCGGGACTTGGGCTGCGGGCGTTTCACGTCATTGTCTTCCAAGGTTTTGCGGCCGCGACCGTGGCGGGGATGCTGCCCGAGTTGACCCAGCTGTTTGTCGCGCTCACCCATCGGTGGCATTTCGGCACTTCACCTTCGCCGATGGGCTGTGCGGCAGCGCTGACCGCCATCGGCCTCGCCGTGGCGTTGGTTGGCTTTCTCGTCCGCGGGCTCTCGGCCCCGCGGTGGATGTCAGCAGTGATGCTCGGGGCGTTTTGCGTCTCGCTCTGGCAACAAAGCCGTCCGTTCGCCCGCCGAAGCACGCCAGGAGCAAACCTCGCGATGCTGCAAATGGGGAAGGCGCTTCATCAGAAGATGCGCACCTCGCTTCAGCAAGTAGGCGCAGTTCCTACCGGGTTGAGCGATTGGCAAGCGGCGCTCGAAGAC
>JANOHG010000143.1:0-1841 GCA_031406375.1 Archangiaceae bacterium
GCGTGAACCTTCACAACGCGACTTCCAACCAGCCCACCATCCAGCGTCGCACTCACCTCCACGCTGCTGCCAGGCAGATTGAAGATCAGCGCGTCTCCTGCCGAGCTCGTCGAGGTCAAACTGCTCGAGGGTATGCCGCCAGCAGAGACGTAACGAACGGTTCCGACCGAGCCGACGGTCGCGACCACCGCTGCTGAAACCGGGTTGCCTTCACAATCGGACACATGCACCGCAAGCACGGCCGTGCCATCGACGATGGTGACGCCGGCAAGTGCGGACACCAACGCTCTGGTCGACGCATCGAAGAGGATGAGCTCGAGGCCGGCGCGATCGCGGATCCACGGCGACGAAGGGACGGAATACGACGCGAAAAATCCCGCATCCACGGACGGATGTGTCGCGCGAATTTCCCCGCTGACGGGTTCGCAGCCCGCATCAACGCCGAGGCGATACTGCCCTGCATCGTCTGAGGTGGTGCTCGCCAGCAGGTTGCCGTTCACGTCTAACAAGTCGACGCGAATGTCAGACAGAGCGGTGCGGGTGAAGCCGGCCCGGGTGACCGTACCGCTAATCACCAACTCCGATTGCCCGCCCGAAGTCGGCGCACGGCCACGGCATGAAAAAACATAGCCGCCATCCCAACCCGCATCGGTCGACCCCGCGTCGACGCGATCAGACAGGCAAATCAGCGCCACCCCGGCGTCATTGAACCCCGCGTCAGGCTTTGTGCTCGAACCGCACGCAACGCCGAGTGAGATCAGTGCCAGCGGGAAGAGAGTTGGAGCGCGCATTTGGTTCTCGAAAAATCTACGGGAGGACATTGCCGTCGGCGTCGGCATAGCGCAGCTCACCGAGCTTCAAATCCGCCAGACCCTTTTCGACCTTGGCGCGGTCGCCGACGACAATCCAGATGAGGCTTTGTGGCTTCAACACTTTCTTCGCCGCGACGTCGATCTCGTCTCGCTTCAGTTTGCGAACCAGGTTCGCGTACCCCTGAAAATAGTCATCGGGCAGGTTGTACTTGAGGATTTGTCCAATCGATCTCTGAACTGCGCCCATCGTTTCCCACTGGCCGGGCAGCTTGAGCACCCGATCGGCTTGAATCCGATCGAACTCCTCGGTGGTCGTCGGGCTCTTCCCCACGTACGCGCCGAGCTCTTTCTGGATCTCGGCGAGGCTCTCTTTGGTCTTGTCGGTCTGCACCGGAGCGAACACCACGAACGCGCGCTGGCCGCGTGCGTCGCCGAAGAAGGTATGCACGCCGTAGCTCCAGTGCTTGTCCTCGCGCAGGTTCATGTTCAACCGCGAGTTGAAGTCTCCGCCCAGCACCTTAATGAAGCCTTCGATCGCCACCTCATCCGGGTTGTTGGTCGGAGGAGTCGGGTGGCCCACAGCGATGAGGCTCTGAATCGAACCCGGACGGTCGACGAACCAGACCGTCGGTTTGGCTCCCATCGGCGCGATGGAAATGGCGAGCTTGGGTGCCTCGCCGGTTGGCCAGACCCCAAACGCTTTCTCCAGCTTCGGCACCAGCTCAGTCATCGAGATGTCACCCACCACGCTCAGGGTGGACGAGCCGGGCTTGATCACCGCCGCCGCCCACTTCACCACGTCGTCGCGCGTGAGCTTGCCAACCGAGCTTTCGTGACCTAGCCCGCTCAACGGCAGCGCGTAGGGGTGGCCTTCGCCGTAGAACAGTTTCGGCGCCAGTCGCATCGACATCGCCATCGGGCTGTTTTTTTCCTGCTTGATCTGGGCGAGCTGCTGCTGTTTGAGCCGGTCGAAATCCGCCTGGGGGAACGAGGCGCTCAGCAGCACCTCGGCCATCAGGGCAATCGATG
>JANOHG010000149.1:0-2009 GCA_031406375.1 Archangiaceae bacterium
CTCACCTCAGCGCAGATGACGCAGCTCGACAAGGCAAGTGAGCCAGCGTGGGGCTACCCCTACGACTTCATCGCGTACCGCGAACCCTGGTGAAACGATGGTGGCAGCCTAACGTAGGTGCGCACTATGAGCTCTTCAGTCGGCGTCCGTTTTCACGAAGCGGTGCACGGGGTCTACTTCGACGATCTCGACGCATTTCAGATTCTGCACAACGCTCGGTACCTGCTGCTCTTCGAGCGAACCATCGGTAGCTTCTGGCAGCGACTGGGCTGGGGCAGCACACTCGACATGCAGAAGAACCCGGATCAGTTCCATCTGGTGCGGGCCAACCACATCGAGTACCACCGCGCCGTCGTCGGAGTCTCAGAAGTGCGGGTGCGCGTTTGGATAGAGCACCTCGGCACCACCAGCCTCAAGTTTGGCTTCTGCGTGATGCCGATGGATGAAGACATCGACTGCGCGACCGGAAGCCGGGTGGTGGTGCGCGTCGGCAGCGCAGACAAACGCACGGCAACTCCGTGGACGGCCGAATTCAGAAGGCAGATTGCTCCGTTCCTGCGCAACGCCCCGCACTGAAGTTCCGGCGAGAAAAACGTTGACCCACACAACACTTCTCGGTGAGCAGTTGGCCGACGCACCCACTCGCCGGCCAAGATCCTCCAAAAGCTACAGCGGAATATTGCCGTGCTTGCGCGGCAGGTTCTCCTGCCGCTTGTCTTTCAGCAGCTCGAGCGATCGAATCAATTTCTCTCGCGTCACCTCAGGGCGAATCACTTCATCGACGTACCCGAGCTCTGCGGCCTTGAACGGATTGGCGAACTTCTCGCGATACTCGGCGACGAGGCGCGCTTTCTCGGCGACCGGGTCCTTCGCGCCGTCGAGCTCTTTGCGAAAGACGATGTTGACCGCTCCATCGGGCCCCATCACCGCTATCTCAGCCGTCGGCCACGCGTAATTCACATCGGCGCGAATGTGCTTGCTCGCCATCACGTCGTACGCGCCACCGTAGGCCTTGCGGGTAATCACCGTCACCTTGGGCACCGTGGCTTCTGCGTACGCGTACAGCAGTTTGGCGCCATGCTTGATGATGCCGCCCCATTCCTGCGTCGTACCGGGGAGAAAGCCAGGGACATCGACGAAGGTCACCAACGGGATGTTGAAGCAGTCGCAGAAGCGCACGAACCGCGCGGCCTTCACGCTCGCGTCGATGTCGAGACAACCCGCCAGCACCGCCGGGTTGTTGGCGACGAGCCCGACCGGGCGGCCTGCCATCCGCGCAAACCCGATCACGATGTTCTTCGCGTAGTGCTCTTGCACTTCGAAAAAGTGCCGGTCATCGACCACCGCCTTGAGGACATCCTTCATCTCGTATGGCTTGTTCGGATTCGCAGGCACAATGGTCGCAAGCGACTGCTCGGCTCGCGAAAAATCATCGGTGGTGGCCTGCATCGGAAGGTCGTCGGTGTTGTTGCTGGGCAAGTACGACAGCAGCTCACGGGTGAGCATCAGCGCAGCCTGCTCGTTCTCGGCGGCGAAGTGCGCGACGCCCGATTTCTGGTTGTGAGCCACCGCGCCGCCCAATGCTTCTTTAGTCACCTCTTCATGGGTGACGGTCTTGATGACGTCAGGGCCGGTGATGAACATGTAGCTGGTGTTCTTCGCCATCACGATGAAATCGGTGATGGCCGGCGAGTACACCGCTCCACCTGCACAGGGTCCGAGAATGACTGAAATCTGCGGCACTACGCCCGACGTGAGCGTGTTGCGCAGGAAGATGTCGGCGTAGCCCGCCAGGGATTCGACGCCTTCCTGAATCCGCGCACCACCACTGTCGTTGAGCCCGATGATTGGCGCACCCACCCGGGTCGCCAGATCCATTACCTTGCAGATTTTCTGTGCGTACGCTCCCGAGAGGCTGCCACCGAAGACGGTGAAATCTTGCGCGAAGATGAAGACCTTTCGGCCTTCGACCGTTCCCCAGCCGGTGACGACGCCGTCGCCCGGAATCT
>JANOHG010000230.1:0-5394 GCA_031406375.1 Archangiaceae bacterium
CTTTCTCGTGACCGAACAGCTCGCTCTCGATGAGGTTGGGCGGAATCGCGCCACAATCGAGGACCACCATTGGGCCTTTCTTGCGCGAAGAATTCTCGTGAATCGCGCGCGCCACCAGCTCTTTCCCGGTGCCGGTTTCACCCTGGATGACGACCGACACGTCCATCGGCGCAATCTTTTTGATGAGGCCGAAAATCTGCCGCATCTTGACCGATTGGCCGACCATTCCTCCCAACTGACCATCTCGGTCGGGTTCGACGGTGACTTCTTCGTCGATGGGGGAAAACGTCAGCGTCGAGCTGCCCGCGCGCATCTGCGAACCAGGCGAAAGGTACGCGCGTTCGATGCGACGGCCATCGAGGAAAGTGCCGTTGGTCGAATTGAGATCCACCAACAGGTAGCCGCGTTCGGTGTACTGAATCTCGAAGTGATGGCGGCTTGCGGTGCGATCTTCGGCGAGCACCATGTCGTTGCTCGAGTGCGCGCCGATGCGAATTCGTTCTTTGTCACTGACCAGCTCTTTGGTCTGGTCGGGGCCGGCGCTGACAGTGAGCCGACACTTGCGAACCTTCAGCGTGGTGCGGTTCTCCACCACCAGCGTGTGCGTCGCGGTGATGTGCGCCTCTTCGAACGGGTCCAGGTACGTGGACGTGGCGTCACCAGGGCTGGTCATGATCTCGTCTTGAGGATTTTCCTTCGGAAGATTGGACATGTTCGAAGTCGGCGACAGACCATAGCGATTCGCCTTAAGTCTTGTCGCGCATGTCGACGGACTCTTCGCGCAAGAAATCGATTCCGCGGACGCGGGGGCGAATTTGCATCCTTTCGCGCAAGCGCGAGCTGTACTCGACCTCGCGACTGGTAGCGGCAATCAAGGCCGAGGGGCAGCGACCGCTGGTGATGGACACGCTGCGCTGCTCGATGGTGTTGGGACCTGAGCCGCGAATGCTCTACCAGAACGCAGAAGTCGAAGGCCTACGGGTGGTGCTGCCGCGCATCGGCGCCTCGATTACTCAGTACGGGGTAGCGGTCGTAGGTCATCTGACGACGATGGGAGTGCCGGTGGTGAATGACGCGCCTTCGATTGCGCGCAGTCGGGACAAGTTGCGCTGCCTCCAGATTCTCTCGGGGGCAGGCATCGACATTCCCCGCACGGTGATGGCGCACGATGGAAGCAACATCAAGCTGCTGGTCGATGAGGTCGGCGGCCTGCCGGCGATCATCAAGCTGCTGCGCGGAACTCAGGGTGTCGGAGTGATGATCGCCACCACGATGAAAGAAGTGGAAACCATCTTCGAGACGTTCTGGGAGCTCGGGCAGGAAATCTTCATTCAAGAATTCATCGCCGAATCAAAAGGGCGCGATGTGCGCGCGCTGGTGGTGGGCAACAAGGTGGTTGGGGCGATGCGACGCAAAGCGCGAAAGGGTGAGTTTCGCAGCAACATTCATCGCGGCGGCGAAGGCAAGCCGATGAAGCTCCCCGCGGAGTACGCGGCTGTCGCGGTGAAGGCCGCGCAGATGGTGGGGCTCGGCATCTGTGGGGTCGACATGCTCGAGTCGAAGAATGGACCCAAGGTGATGGAGCTCAACTCGAGCCCCGGTTTCGAGGGCCTCGAGAAAACGACTGGCAAGGACATCGCGGGCGCAATGGTGCGACATGCACTTGAGTTCTCCGACACCATTCGTGGGCTGGGCTCCCGCGTGGTTGACAGTTAGAATTGAAGATCCGCAGGTTTGCTGCGTCTGATCCGGCGATGCTTTCCGGCAAAGGACAACACATGCGCTCGATTGCTTTCCTCGCCACCGTCACTGCGTTGCTCGCGCTCAGTGGATGCAGGGTTCGCAGCTACGTACGTACACCCGGCTACGAAACCGTCACGGTGACCTGCGACCCGAACTACCCGTGCAGCAACACCTACTACTGGGACGAGTGGCGCGAGGTTTACGTCTACTACGACGGGTACCGGTACTGGGATGCGACGGGAATGCACGGCGCCTACCCGGTGCCTGCTCCGGATGTCATCTGCTACGCGCCGCCCTATGGGTACGTGCCTCCGTCGAACTTCCGACCTCCGCGCGGAACCTACCGGGCACCTCATGGTTATCGTTCGCCCAACTACGACAATCCAAACCACGGCACGGCCCCGGTGACTCCGCGCGGCGCAGAGCCGCGACCTCCCTCGGGCAATGCATGGGGACAACCGCCGCCGCCGGGCAACGCACGTCCTCCGTCGGGCAACGCGTACGGCCCTCCCGCCGGTTCGGCGCCCCCTCCTTCGGGCAGTGGGTGGGGACCTCCGAGTTCCGGTTCGGCTCCTCCTCCTCCTTCGGGCAGTGGGTGGGCACCTCCGAGCTCCGGTTCGGCTCCTCCTCCTTCGGGCAACGCGTACGTTCCTCCCGTCGAGCGCACGCAGAGGCGCGGTGGATTTTTCGAACCTCCAGCGCCAACTGGCGGGTTAGAATCGGCAGCGCCTCCCTCGGGAAATTCGTTCGGAGGCCGCAGCCCTGTTGATGGGCATCCGCACGGACACCCTGCGCAGGTAGAGGCGGTGCAGGCGCGCCCACCGCTTTCAGGCAGTTCCTACGTCCCTCCGGCAGTTGGTGCGGCTCCACCTCCCGGGAATCCGTTCGGCGGCCGCGGCGGCTTTGTTGGCCAGAATCAAAACCCGCCGCAAGCCGAGCCCGTACGACAGGATGTACAGCTGCCGGATAACCATCGCGCCCGCCCGCCGTTGCGTGAAGTACCCCACAGGGTCGACCTCCCTCCGGTTCCGAACGAACCCCTGCCGACGCGCGATCCCACTCAGCCGCCGTCGCCACCCAAAGGCAATCCCCGGATGCCGGTGGTGATGCAGCCTTCTCCGGGTCAACCCACTCTGCCTCCGGGTGGTCCTGGTTTTCCCCCACCCATGCGCTGAGTTTCTTGTGTCGTTCGAGCCTACCGCCCGTTTCTTCCTGCCTGGGGTCTAACGTCGCCGCACTGCAGACGATGTACGCGGCCATCGCGCGGCGCCCCAAGGCGCCCCCTGCACTGGTTCGCGAACGATGGAAAACACCTGATGACGACTTCATCGATGTCGATTAGCTGCAAGCAAGACCGGGAGCACCCAGGTTGCTGCTGTTGCACGGTCTCGAAGGGTCCAGCCGCTCGCGGGTCGTGTAAAGTATTTTGTGTCTGAGGCCGGGTTTTCAATTTACGAGCAACGGATCTTCAACGTCGGAAATGAGCTTCGATAGGTCGGAGAACTCTCCACTTAATTGCCTTTGACGGCTCGGTGAGAGTTCTAGGTTTTCAAGTTTTGGATTGCGGATGGGCGGAATGCCCAAGCGCACGATCGAGATCCCTGAGGGAATGGAACAGTTCGGTGATGCAGTGGAGGCGATGGTGGAGCGGCTGAAAAAGTTCGAGGCGAATGCTGCAAAGGACGGTGAGCCGGTGAAGTTCTCGGAGTTCGAACGCGCCATCGACGAGAGTACGGACGCCGCCCGGCTTGAAGTGAAGCGGAGGGCCACTCGCGGCCCGGTCCTGAAAAAGGCGATTGCCTGGGTCGTGTAAAGAAATCCGTGTCTGAGGCCCTTCCGCCCCAAAGGCAAAGGCAGATGGCGTGGGAGATGGTGTTCAACCAACTCAAAGAAAGAGGACTTGATGCCAGTGCCGTCTTGCTGGGCGTCATGGACGGCCTGCCGGGACTCATCCATGAACTTCCTCACCTGGGCATTCGTCGCGGTCACCGGATGTCCCTTCGAGATCCGGCCCTACGCGCGACGTCAGCCCTCAGAAAGGATGGGGAATTCTAATTGTCGTTGCGGGGAAAGTAATTGTCGCGAACGAACGGTTGAGCTCCGTCGAGCTTAAAGATCTAAAATTCGCTGCTCGAGATCCGCCTGGAGGCTCTGATCCTTCTGCCCAAGCGGGCTCTTCAATGCCTGCTCCCACGCATCGCGGGCTTTCGCAGCATCTCCTGCTCCCGCCCAGGCATCGCCCAGTGCCACCCGTGCGGCGGCGTAGTTGGTGTCAAGCTTCACAGCGCGCTCGAGGCAACTCGCCGCTTCGGCCCAGCGCTGACTGTCGAGGTACAGCTTTCCCAACGAAAAATGCCCCATCGGAGACTCGGGGAACTCGGCCACGAGTTGTTTGAACTCGGCTTCTCGGTCAGTCATCGGAACACTGATGTAGCCCACTGCTGATTTTACCGTTCAACCGAATACTTCGAGGCCCAACCGAATATACAGGCCCCATGAAGCAATTGACGACGGCAGCCCGACAGGCAGGGCGAATCCTCTCGAGCGCGAGCACCAAGCGAAAGAACGAAGCACTCCGCGCGATGGCTTCCGTGTTGCGCAAGCGGAGCAAGTTGGTGCTCGCGCAGAACGCGCTCGACGTGGCGGACGCGAAGAATGCAAACAAAGAGGCGGCCTTCGTCGATCGGCTTTCGCTGGACGAAGTTCGACTCGAGTCGATGGCGAAAGCGATCGAAGAAATCGCCAAACTGCCGGACCCAGTGGGCGAAGTGACCGAGCGTTGGAAGCGGCCGAACGGACTTCGCGTTCGGAAACAGCGGCTGCCGCTGGGCACCATCTTGATGATTTACGAGTCGCGCCCAAACGTCACCAGCGACGCCGCAGCGCTTTGCCTCAAGAGCGGAAACGCAATCATCCTCAGGGGAGGAAGTGAGTCGCTGCGCAGCAACCAAATCATCGCCGCGTGTCTTCAGCGCGGCCTCACGCGGGCCGGATTGCCAGGCGCATGTGTGCAAATCGTAGCCTCGGCCGAACGAGAGAACCTGCTGCAATTGCTGCAGCTCGAAGGGCAGATTGACCTCTGTATTCCACGGGGAGGCGAGGGGCTGATCCAGTTCGTTTCCCAGAACGCCCGCGTCCCGGTGTTGAAGCACTCAAAGGGGGTCTGCCATGTCTACGTCGACGGAAAGGCAGACTTGAAGAAGGCGCTGAAGGTTCTCCTCAACGCCAAAGCCTCTCGCCCGGGCGTGTGCAACGCGGCCGACTGCTTGCTGGTCGATGCGGCGGTTGCCGCGAAGTTCCTGCCGAAGGCCGGCGCCGCATTGGTCGAGGCGGGAGTCGAGCTCCGCGCAGATCCCGCAGGGCTTAAGCTGCTTCAAGAAGCGGGGGTTCCGGCAACGAAAGCCATGCCGACAGACTTCGGGCAGGAGTTCCTTTCGCTCGTGCTCGCCGTGAAGGTGGTCGATGGGCTAGACGCCGCGCTCGAGCACATCGCCGAGTTTGGTACCGAGCACACCGAGGCAATCATCACCGAGTCACGCAAGCGAGCCGACCGCTTTACCCGAGAAGTTTGCGCTTCAGGGGTGATGGTGAACGCTTCCACCCGCTTCAATGATGGCGCCGAGCTGGGGCTGGGAGCAGAGGTCGGAATCA
>JANOHG010000233.1:0-4002 GCA_031406375.1 Archangiaceae bacterium
CTCGAAGAAGGCCTACGACCAGCTGGTGCAGAGCGAACGGGTAGCCGCTTGGCAGGAAGTCGCGCGCCGCTTGGCGCACGAGATAAAAAATCCACTGACGCCGATTCGGATGTCGCTCGAGACGTTGATCGCCGCCAGCGAAACAGACAACCCGAAGTTCAAAGCGTTCTTTAAAGAGAGCGCGGTCGCGGTGCTCGAAGAGGTTGATCGGCTCAAGCGGATCGTCGATGAGTTTTCGCGGTTTGCGCGATTGCCTCGGCCGACGCTCGCGTCAGTCGATCTTTCTGAGCTCTGCCGTCAGGTGTTGGCGCTGTACGCCCCGCATCCGATCGATGGGGGCACTGCGTTGATTACCTATGTCGCAAAGCTTGCTGACGGCGCAATCGTCGAGGCTGACCGCGATCAACTCACCCAGGTGGTGGTGAATCTGATCAAAAACGCCGAAGAGGCGATGACCGCCACCGGCAAGGGCGGCGCGGTCACCCTCACTGTCCGTTGCACGGCCGAGTGCTCGCTTCTCGAAGTCCAGGATGAAGGTCCGGGCATTCCAGCCCAGTTGCGCGCGCGCCTCTTCGAGCCTTACGTCACCACCAAACCCGCGGGCACCGGCTTGGGCCTCGCGATCGCTTTGCGAATCGTTCAGGAACACAACGGTCGCCTCGAAGTCGATTCGCAGGCCGTCGGTGGAGCGCTGTTCTGCATCACCTTGCCTTTGCTGCGCCGCGAGCGAACGGGGTGATTTAAGGCGTGAACCAAATCGGCGAGCTCCACGCGCGCTCGGCCACCTGCTTGGGCACCCCCGAATTCGCGCACGCGCTGGGCCGCATCGCGACCGGGGTCTGCAGGCACACCTTCTGGCTCCACCGACAGGTCTGCGCTTCGACGACACGGGCGTAGTACCAAGCGGGCCTAGAAGCATCGAACTCGGGGTCGGTGAACGCTGCACACAAGCTCATCGAACCCGTGCCGGTGCTGGTGCAGGTGGAAGGATCGGTGGAGAAATCGCCGACGCCGCGAATCACATCGAACACCTTCGCGACCGGGCGGCCCTGTGCGTCGAGCGTGCCTTTGATGATTTGTACGCGATCGATCGGCACCGGGCCGCGACTTGGGCTGCCAGGGTCGGCGAGCACCTGCACCAGAAAGCTGGGAACAGAAGGCCCCGAGGCAAGATCTCCACCCATCGGTACACCCAGGGCATACGCCTTCTCGACGAGCTGAGGATCATCACACAGCTGAGCCTTCAGCTGGGTGCCACCAAAGAAACGAACCACGATTCGAGGCCCGCTGGTGCCCCAGACTTCGCGCCGCGCCAACGCGTCGAAGATGGCGTCGCGACTGTTCTCTTGCGCCCACACCCCTGCGAGTCCTCCGGGGTTGAAGACCACTCCACCCGGGGGCAGCGTCGGCCCATCGAGGCGATTCTTCGGTGGAAAGTCGCTTTTGCCAACATGGCCTTCCCAAAGGTCTTCGTCCACGGCGCCCGGCGTCCCATTGTGGGTGTCGGTGGATGCGATCATCCCCAGCTTGAGCGGGTTGAAGCCTTTACCCGCCTGGTACACCAGCCCGTCGCCGAGCGCTCGCCGCACGAAGTCGCGCCCTGAGACGCAGCCGAGTCCACCGAGTCCCCCGGCCTCCGTTCCGGTGCCGCAGTCTTCGGTGGCGTCGCGGGTCTTCTCGAAGCCACACAGCTCATCGGTGCCACCTAAGCTCAGTGCCAAACCATTCATGCATTCGCTGTCTCCCTTGTGCTGAAACACCTCGACCAGCCGTTCGAGCTTCGCCCGCCGCACCTGATCTTCGGCGCCACCGTTGTCCGCCGACTGGAGCAGGAACATTCGCCCGTTCGACAAGTTCGAGTTGTGAGGAATCACGACCGCCTCACAACCGGCATCGGCTCTGCAATCGGCTTCGAGTCCGCGCCAAAGCGCCGCCGGGGTCGCTGCCTCGAAATAGCTGGTCGGAGCTTGAGGCACGTTCGCGTTTCTGAAGATGACGTTGCGGTGCATGTTCGACGCGCCCGGTGCCGCGGAATATTCGTACCCGACGAAGCTGGTGAAGCGACACGCGGAAGTTCGGTCATAGGCCTCGGCGGCGTCTCGTTGAACGCTCTGCCAGACACTCTGCATTCGGCTGAAGCAAGCATTGCCGCTGCACAACGGCAGCCGGTCGGGAACCGGAGCCGTCAGCTGCGAGCCGAACAATCGAACCGACTGCGCTCCTCCAGCGCGAAAGGTGAGGCAGTCGCTCGAGGCGTATCCTGCGGCCGATGGGTCGACACAGGCGTTCACCTCGGCGAAGAATTCTGCGTGGTCGGTGACCGCCACGAAGTCCAGTGGGCGCGCAAGCTTCGCTTTGAAGAGGGGCGTCTCGAGCACGGTGATTTCTTCCCCTTTCGCGAATCGATAAGCATCGGCAGGAGTGGTGCGAACGTCATTGGCCCACGCGTCGAATGACAAGCTGGTGTGAACGTGAAGGTCTCCGAAGTAGGCGTTGCGCAGAGGGTTGCGGTTTGCGCACACCTCGCGGTCCTCGGTGTAGACAACGGGGGCGCCAGCATCGTTCTTCGACAGAGGTGCCGGACATCCGGCCAACAGCGCACACACGACAAGAATGAAAGGCTTCATATTGGCCTCCAGAAACCGACGATTCGCTCAAGGGTCCATGCGACACCAACGGCTCCAAGCGCCCAGCTGGCACCCGCCTGCAGGGGAAGACGCGAACGCTCGAGCCTTTCGACCAGAACCACCCACCCAAGCAACACCAGCAGTTGGCCGGCCTCGACGCCCAGGTTGAAGCCAACCAATGCCTGAACCAGCGCGCCCCCGGGCAGGCCTGCCGCATCGAGCGCCGAAGCGAAACCCAGCCCATGCAAGAGGCCGAAGGCAAAAATCACCGACAACTGATTGGGCCTCGCGACGACAGAACGGTTCACGTTCGCAGCCGCCCACCCAACCCAAGCAATGCTCAACGCGATGCACGCCTCGACAGGGGCAGCGGGCAGACGCACCCACTCGAAGGCAGCGAGTGCGAGTGACACGGTGTGGGCCAAAGTGAAGGCAGTGACCTGGGCGAACAACCTCTTCCGCGTTCCCAGCAGACACAGCCCCAGAAGAAACAGCAGGTGATCCACCCCACCGAGAATGTGTAAGACGCCTTCGGTCAACCAGCGCATGAAATGACCGGTGTTTTGAGGCCGATTCAGAGGCACCTCGACCCATCCCCCCACCTCGTCGAGAACGCGCGGCTCGCCACCGAACCACCGCGCGAAAATCGAATGCCGCCCAACTTCGAGCCAAAGGGTCGCCGACTCAGGACAGCTCGCGTGCACCCGCGTCTCGACCGCGTCGCCTACCCGCTCGCCCAGACCCACCTTCAACCCACAGCCAGGCCCACGAACGTTTAGCGGCGCGGCACCAATTGGCAGTCTCACCCGCACGTCGAACCCACCGTCGGAACCCCGTTGAACCATCGCCGTTCCAAGGCCCGCCGAGTGTGACAGCGCCGTCGACGGCAGGCCGCACCCCAACGCCAAGATCGTCGCCAGGCCCGCTCTTGTCATTGAGCAGGGAACTCGACGGCGTAGCTTGCTCGAAGCGTGGCCACCTGTTCAGCGCCAGCCTGAGCGCGCCGCTCGTCACGCATCGCAGCGCGCACTGAACCCGCGATTTTTTCCAGCGGCGGCAGGCGCGCCGGATTCTTCTTCGTCACCCGAACCAGGTGCTTCCCATACGCTGAACTCACTTCTGCCCAGCGGTTGACTTCGAGCGCAAAGACCTCACTCGCGAAGGCCGACCCCAGAAAAGCGCTCAGCTCTTCTTCGCGTTGAGCCTCGAAGCGGGGACCTGCGGGAAACGGCAGCCCAAGCGCTTCGAAACGCGCACCGTCTTGCAGCGCAAGGCGCGCAGGCTCGGTCTGTTGTTGCTTCAGGAACACGTGCTCAAACGAAAGGGTGGGCGCGATGGTGAACCTCACCGAATGCGCGGTTGCATACTTCGCGAG
>JANOHG010000239.1:0-2424 GCA_031406375.1 Archangiaceae bacterium
CAATCTTCTTTCCCTCGACGAGAAAGATGATCAACATCGTGATGAAGCCGAGCGTGGTCGAGATGCTGCTCGAGAGCGCCGCGCCCGCGACGCCCATCGCGGGCGCGCCGAGGTGACCCTTGATCAGCACCCAGTTCCCGAACAGGTCCATCACCATCAACCCGATGCTGATCATCATTGGCAGTCGGGTGTTGCCAAGCCCCCCATAGTAATTGCCCAACGCCTCGATGCCGATCGCCATCCCGCCAGTAACGAGCCGAAACACGAGGTAGTCGATCATCAAGACCCGCACATCGGGGGCGTAGTCGAGCTGCGACAACACCGGACTCACCGCGAGCACGCCCACCATGCAGACGACCTGGGTGATGGCCGAAACACCCAATCCGTAGAAGCCGTAGCGACGCGCTCCCGCCAAGTCTCGCTTGCCGAATAACTGCGAGGCGAAGCTCGAGACGATGAAGCAGATTCCCATCGGCAGAATCAAAAGCGCGAACGTATTGAGCGCGCCGGTGGTGGTGGCAGCGACGGCGGCTTCTCCGAGATCCGCGACCATCACCGCGTCACCGACTCCGACCACCACCTGGGTGGATCTCGAGACGACAATCGGCCACGCCAACAGCAGCAGGGCCCGTAGCGATGGTTTGGGACGATCGAGAACTGTCATGGCGAGGGTGGGTCTTTTAGGCAACCAACGTGAATCCTGACTACTTGGCGTTCTGCCTCGTAGGCCACTGAATCTCTTCGGTGCGCAGCAGGTAGTCGAGGCGTACGAAGCCTCCGTCGCGCTGGACGTCGATTCGCGCGGAGGTGTTGGTGTCAACCAGCCACAGCGAATACGCCATCGGCGTGAGGCCTCCGCCTCCATCTGCTCGTCTCGTTTGCTCGTAACCTTCCGGGTATGCGTCCACCTTCCAGCTTCCGCGCGTATTGAATTCGACCATCTGCCAGGCCAGGTAACCCGAGCGCCAAGCGATCGAGTCGTAGGTGAGCATCAGGTGGAAGTGCTCAGCGACGAGGGTTGCGTGAGGTGCCTTTGGGAACCAGAGCGCTATCTGCTCGGTCGTCATCGTCACCGGCGCACCGAGCAACTTGCCGATGTCTTCATCGACGAGGGGCAGCGAGACGACCCACTTCGGCCCATCGATGCGAAGGGTGTACGGCGAGCGGGTGGCGATCAACGTTCCACCATCGACCAAAACCGCGAACCCATTCTTCTTCACTGTCTCGAGGACCTCGCCATCGAGCGGCACCGTGCGATCAAACGTCCTCACCAGTTCGATGTTGCCCTCCATCACCCGCGCACCGCGAAATTCTGGGTAGGCGGTGAACACCGCCGTCCTCAAGTCGGTCGACCGATGGATCCGCGGCGGGCCTGCGTCAACAACCGCGGGGGAAGTCGTAGCGTCGTCGCAGCGGGTGCAGCCGGCTGCCGCGAGTGTCAGCAACAAGACCCACTTCCTCATGCGCGCTTCACCGCGTCACGCCACTTGCCTAGGTGCCGAGCGCGCACGTCAGCGGTCATCTTCGGCTTGAAAATCTTGTCGGCCTTCCACGACTTTCGAATCTGCTCAGGCGACTGCCATAGGCCAACCCCCAGCCCAGCGAGGAACGCGGCTCCCAGGCTGGTCGTTTCGGCATTCTTCGGGCGCACCACAGGTGTCCCGAGGATGTCGGCCTGAAATTGCATCAACAGGTCATTGTGCACCACCCCGCCATCGACCTTGAATGCAGGGATGTCTCGACCGCTGTCCAGCCGCATCGCATCGGCGAGTTCGAAGATTTGCAAGGCCATGCCCTCGAGAACAGCGCGCGCGAGATGAGCCGCGGTCGTCGAACGATCGATGCCGGCAAACAGACCGCGCGCCTGCGGCCGCCAGTGTGGAGCGCCGAGCCCCGCCAGCGCCGGAACGAACACCACCGCGCCGGTCTCTTTCACCTTTGACGCGAGCTTCTCGATGTCAGAGGCCTTCTTGATGAGCCCCAACCCATCGCGCAGCCACTGAACGGCTGCTCCCGCGATGAAGGCGCTGCCTTCGAGCGCATAATTGGTTTGAGCTCCCACCTTCCACGCGACGGTGGACAGCAGCCCGGCCTTCGAAGCCACTGGCTTGTCGCCGACGTTCATCAGCAAGAAGGCGCCGGTGCCATAGGTGCACTTGGCCTCACCGGGAGCAAAGCACGCCTGGCCGAACAGGGCCGCTTGTTGGTCGCCAGCCATTCCAGCAACTGGAATTCCATCGGGCAACGACTTCATGCCGCGAGTCATTCCATAGAGTTCGGACGAGGCGGCGATTCGAGGCAGCACGCTGCGGGGAATGCCGAACAGCGCCAACATCGCCTCGTCCCACTGCAGGGTATGCAAATCCATCAGCAGCGTTCGGCTGGCGACCAACAAGCGGCCCTGTTCGGCCAGGCGTGCTTTGC
>JANOHG010000244.1:0-3531 GCA_031406375.1 Archangiaceae bacterium
GCAGCGACGCCGTCACCACCCCGCTTCGCTTCGTGAACTGGTCACTGACGTTCGCCGCGAAGCTCTTGCCGTAGCTGTCGTCGGAAAAAAGGATTGTGACTGTCTTGACGTTCTCGGTCGTCATTTGCGTGGCAAGGGCGCTCGCAAGCGTCAGGTTGGTCGGCGACGTCTGAATGAAGTAGCCGCCAGACGCGCTGGACTTGAGGTCTCCCAAGGCCACTGAGCCCGAAAAAGACAACACCCTCTTCTCGGCAAGCAGCGTCGCCAGCTCGACCGCCAACGTCGCCTCTTGTGGGCCAAACAGCGCCACCGCACCTTCATCAATCAGCCGCTGTGCCTCGACGAACCCACGCGCGGGATCCGAATGGGTGTCCTTCGCTCGGACGAGCAACTGTTTGCCTCCGATGCCGCCTGCTTTATTGACCTCTTCGGCCGCGAGTATCAACGAACGCTCGAGGTTGGTTCCACGGGCCGCCAACTCACCGGTGAAGGGCAGCAGCGCGCCAATGACTATCGCGTCCTTTGGCGGAGGCACGGGCGGACTGATGCAGCCTACGAGCAGGGCTGAAAACAGAACCAGCTTCCAAGAGTTCCCCATAACGCACCGTTACCATTGCAACGAAAGATCCACGTACAACGCGAGGTAACTGTTGCACCGGCAGTAGGTCAATGCGGACACCCGGGTCAGAATCGACTAGTCAATGGCTCGGCGCAGGTTGAGAACGCTAAACACTGAAGATCTTCTGGCTGCTCAAGCGAGTAAACTCAAACACGACCCAATTGGGTTCGCAAATTTTCAAGCGTTCCCACCCATCGATTCGTCGATTGTGGGGCGCAGAATCATCGGCGACGGGGTGGTTGCGATGTCTACCTTTGGTTACGCGCGGTCAGCGTGCCTGACTGTTGGTGAGGGCGGTTGGGTCAGTGCAGACCTTTCGGCGCGAGCGTGCGTTTCGAACCCTGCTTTAGCGCAAGGGTACGTCTCGGCCGCGGCAACCTGGTCCTCGATGAACGTGGGCTAATTAGCTTTCGCTCGGGTTTGATTTGCACGGTCGAATCGACTTGATGCAGTTCGCAAGAAGAGAAAACCGGAGCTTTGGAGTGGATACTGGGGTGCGCGTGAATCGTCCGGCATTACATGGAGAAGAGCTGCTCAAGTCCCTGGTCGAAACGTCGATTCGGGTTGCCGGAGGGCGCTCGGTTGATGGGGTGCTGAGTCTTGCCGGCGAAGGCGTGAAGGCGCACGGCCTGGAAATGGTGGTGGTCCAGTATCAGGGTGAGCAGGGGTTTCTGCGGTACCTCAACCGTACGCTTGTGACGGTCTTCGGCAAGAACCTGATTCGACCTTCGCCGATTGTCCTCAACCCGGGAATCAAGGCCGCCTTCGGACTGGGTGCGCCGCTGTTCATCGACGACCTCGGCAAGTGGCTCACCGGAATCGGTTCAGAGCCTGGTCTGGTCGCGGCAGGTGTTCAGGCAGGCTTCGGGCGAATGGTGATTACGCCACTGACGGTGAACGGGAAGAAGTGGGGAGCGCTGATTCTCGCGGCCACCGCGCTTGACGAGGCCGACGTGCCTGCGTTGACGCTGTTCTCGTCGCAGCTCTATTCGGCGCTCGAGGTCGCCGAGACGATCGAGCGGCTGGAACTAAGGAACAAAGAGCTCGAAGCGGTGCACGCAATCGCGACCGCTGCAGCGCCTGAGTCAAGCAGTGGGCGGCTGCTCGAGACGGTTGCCCTCGCCACCCGCAGCGACGCGGCAGTGCTGCATCGCTTCGAGTCTGAGACCTGCGACTACGTGATTGTGGGCGAAGCGTTTGGGTATCCCCGCCCAATGGTGGATCGCTTTCGGCGGTTCCGCGAGGTCGAGCCAGGGCGCAATGAGCACCGCAGCCATGCGGACACCGTCAAGGGGCTGGTGGGCGATCAAGCGATTGAGCAGGCTGGCTTGAAGCAGCTGGCGCGGGTCGCGCTTCGGATGGAAGGCGAGCCGCCGGGGTTTCTCACCTTGGGCCGCAAAACAGCCGAGCCATTCAGCGAGGCCGATTTGCGCACCGCTGAGATTCTCGGAGTGCAGGTGTCGGCGCTGATGGAACGCGTCCGACTCAACGCCCAAGGCAGCAAGCGCGTTCGCCAGCTCGAGCTGCTCTATGAGATGACGGTTGCTGGCGCGGTGGTTGGCCAGGTCAGCCCAATCATCGATCGGCTGCTGACCCAGATGCTCGATGCGATTCCGGTCGATGCGTCGGCGATTCACTTCATCGAACGGACTCAGTTTCGACTCGCTGGTTGGAAGGCTCGAGAGAGTTCAACGTCCAGCCAGCCGCCGACCCCCGAGTTCATGCCGGTGGATGACACCACCGTGATTGGACGCACCGCGCTCAACCGAAGGTCGACGCGGTTGTCGACAGCCGACTTTCCGAGCTTCACCGTGATGGCCGCCGCCCGGCATGGGATGCTTCATTTAATGGCCTCGCCGCTGATGGTAGGCGATCAGCTGATGGGTACGCTCAGCGTCGGACGCACCACCGACGCCGCTTTTACGAAGGAAGAAGTGCTGCTGGTCGAGAGCTGCGCAGTTCATGTGGCGGTGATCCTCGAGCACGTGCGGCTTTATGAGGACCTGAAGATCAGCTACGACGATTTGGCACACACCCAGGCCGAGCTGGTGAAACATGAACGCCTCGCCGCGCTCGGCGAGCTGGCCGCGGTGATGGCGCACGAGGTGCGAAATCCCCTCGGGGTGATTTTCAATTCGCTCACCAGCTTGCGGCGTGGGCTTGTTCCGACCGGCGACAATGCCCTGCTGCTGCAAATCATCGGAGAAGAGGCCGACCGATTGAATCGAATCGTCGCCGACCTGCTCGACTTCGCGCGGCCGTATGAAGCGCAGATGAAGCCGATTTCGCTCGAGCCGATGATTGGCAGCGCGGTCGACGCTGCCATCTCAGCCGTGCCCACGGCGTTGGCGAAGGTGGTGGTGCAGTTTTCCGCCGAACTGCCCCGTTTTCAGATTGATGGCCACCTGATGCGACAGGCCTTCGTGAACCTGGTGGTGAACGCGCTGCAGGCGATGCCCAACGGAGGCGTGGTGACGGTGCGCGCCGTACCCGAAGACCGCGGCGGCCAGCTGTGGGCGAAGATCGAAGTGCGCGACGAGGGCGATGGGATTCCGGCCGCGACCGCTGAACGCATCTTTCAGCCCTTCTTCACCACCAAGGCGACGGGCACCGGGCTTGGTCTTGCGGTGGTGAAGCGGATCATCGACGCCCACCATGGGCAGGTCACCGTCCAGGCGCGCCCGGAAGGAGGCACGACTTTCACGGTGCGCTTGCCGGGCGGAACTCTTGACGAATCAGCGGGAGAAGAACCTGAAGATGGGCTGCCGCCGATGGCCGCCAGTCGAGTCTCCTAAGTTGGGGTATCGGGAAGAATCAGGGAGTCACTACCGGTTGATGTCAGGGGTGCGTGAGAGGGTCGCTGCATGGACAAGCTCGCGGAATTCCCGAGGAACATGACCGAGTTCGAAGAG
>JANOHG010000287.1:0-1899 GCA_031406375.1 Archangiaceae bacterium
GGCCGAGCCTTTGCGCGCGTGCAGATGGGTGCAGAGCTCGGTGGGTTGATTCGCAACCTCGGCTCGTTTGCCGATGCTTCCCACCCGTCACCTGCCTCGGTTGCCAGAGGCGATCTCGTCGGTTCGCAGCTGTATCTGGCACTGGCGGCGAGCACCGTTGGCGATCGCGTTCGTGGAGAAGCCAGCGTACGAGCGTTCGCATCGCTCGCAGGGACGCCGGGAGGCGTCGAGGTATTGCTGGGTGCGCGCACTTCGCATCAGCAGGTCGAGTTCTACTTCGCCGGCGGCCCGGGATTCGGAGGCACACCCACCACCCCCACTTTTCGCCTCTACGTTGGAGCCGCCTTCGGTACCAGCGCAGCCGCAACGTCCCGCTGCACGGAAGGCGCCGCGCACCCGCCTGCCGATTGTCCCGCGGTCGACCGCGAGCCATCCTTCAAGCGCGAATGAGCCTAGGTCTAGCGCTTGGAAGGTCAGCCTCGTCCTCAACCGCGCTTGATTTTCACGAACAGCCGACGCAGGTCTTCATTCACCTTTACGAACTCGGTCTTGCCCTTCTCGTCGGCGATCTGCTTTTCGAGTGACGGCAACACTTCCTGCGCTTTCTTCGCGGCATCCTTGTTGTCGTGCACGAGCCAGTCAGTGGCCTGAATGATTGCGAGGCGCGTATCGAGGTTCTTTTCACCCAAGCGCCTGGTCAGTTCGGCGATCGCCCCTGGGTTGTTCGAACGGCCGATCTCCATCGCAGCGCGCTCGCGAATTCCCTCGTTCGGATCGTCAAGCTTCTTTGCCCAGCACGCGATGTCTTCTTTGCAGGTGATTGCCGCTTCGATGCGCTTTAGGTGGTTGTTGATTGCCTCGACGTGCTTCTTCACGCTGGCATCAATCTGTTTGCAGTCTTCGTACTCGGGGTCTTCCTTGCATTCGGCGGCGAACAGCGCGGCCTCATCTTTCGCGAGCTTCTCGAACGTGGCGACGTCCTTTTCGCCACCCAGCATCGACAGGCCGATGATCGCTGGTTGACGCGCATCCCAGCTGCCGACGGATCCCGCTTTGGCGAGTGCGGGCACCGCGTCCTTGCTGCCGATGCGTACCAGCGCACGAATGTATTCGTTGCGCGCGTTCGCTTCGTCTTCCACCAGCATCGCCGCCAATGGCTTCGCGGCATCCTTCGCGCGAATCCGGCCGAGCGCGTCGGCGGCTCGCATCCGGACGAAGAGCTGGAACGCGAGGTTGTCATTCTTGTAGTCGAGCAGGCCAATCATCCGCTTGTTGCCGCGCGGATCGTGAAGGTCGCCCAGCACCTGTATCGCCTTCGCGTAGATGGCGGGCTCGACGACCTTGTTCTCGGTTGCCCACTTGAGAATCTCTTTGTCGCTGCCATCGGCCGTGTGGATCAAAGCGTCGGCGGCAGGCGTTCCAATCTGGTACAGGGCGAAGCTCGACTCGACGTAGAAACTGACGCCGCGCCGTTCTTTCATCATCATCCGAATCAACCCCTGCACTGCGCGCGGATCACCGATTTCTCCCAGCGCCACAATCGCCTTCTTGCTGATGAAGGGCTCGGTCGCCTCTACAGTCGCCAGCCTGTTCAGCGGCTCGAAGGCATCCGTGGCTTTCATCTGCCCGAGCGCTTCAATCGCCGCGATGACAGTGTAGTTGTCGCGCACCGCCAACAGCTTCACCAGGTCAGGCACCGCCTTCTTGTCGCCGATTCCGCCGAGCGCCACGACGATTTCCTTGTTCGCCGCCTTGTCGTCACTCTCTGACGCAGCGAAGTCGAGCGCGCCCAACAGTGGAGCAACTGATGACGGGTCCTTCATCTCACCCAGCAACCGAGCGATCGCCGCGCGGACTTCGCCCGCCTTGTGAGTCTCAAGCTCTTTGTGAAGCATCGGC
>JANOHG010000290.1:0-3354 GCA_031406375.1 Archangiaceae bacterium
GACTCTGACCCAGAGACGCTCGAGCCCTGCGGCTGGTGCTCGTTCTGCTGGTGCTCGTTCTGCTGGTGCTCGTTCTGCTGCTGCTCGTTCTGCTGCTGCTCGTTCTGCTGGTGCTCGTTCGGCTGGTGCTCGTTCTGCCCCTGCGCCGCGTACTCACCGTGCTGCTCGTTCTGCCCCTGAGGTGCGTACTCACCTTGCGGCTCATACTGGGCTTGCTCGTACTCACCTTGCGGCTCGTTCTGCCGCTCGGGCGCGTACTCACCTTGCTGCTCATACTGGGCTTGCTCGTTCTCCCCTTGCTGCAGTTCGACCGGAGCAGTCGCCGCTTGCTGAGCAGCACCCGCCTCGGCCGGTGCGTCCCATGCCGGGTCTGGCAGCGGCGCTTCTTCCGGTATCCCTATGTCCCACGTTTGCTCTGGCTGCGAGGCGGTTCCCCAGGATGACGTCGCGCGAACGGCTTTCGTTGTAGGAACAACATCCGCCCACGATTGCTCTGCGTCCGGGGTCGATGCTTCGCCGAAGCCCTGGTCACCCGCTGCTGCCTGTGGCGGGCTGGTATCCACGTTCGCCCATGACTGCTCTGGGTCGGCCATGGGTGAAGAGTCTTTCGCCCAGCTGCTTTCGCCCGAGACCATCGGATCGCTGTCCGAAGGCAATGGCTGGTCGCTTAAGGCGCCTTGGTCCTCGATGGGCACCAGAACATTTTGCTCGATCATCACCAACGGCGGCGATTCGCCCGACAGTTCCTCAACGGTGGCCTCAACAACATCGCCTTCCACCAGCGGCATCTCGTCCGAGCTGGTGTCGGTCATGCCCGTGGGCACCTCCAACCCGATGGCGACCGCGGCTTCCGACGTGGCGGCCGATCGGCCTCTATTTTCCGGAACCTGCACGTCATCTGACGCGACGACGTTCGGAGCCAAAGGTTCAGGGCCGTCGTCGATTCCGAACTGGGCTCCCCAGTCGGAGTTGAGCGCCGGTATCCGTGCATCCGGAACTTCCTCGATGCCTACTTGTGGCAGGAGTTTGGCATCCGCGCCGCCCATCGCGCGCGGGGGCTGGGCCATCGGAGCATCGAGCTCGGCTGGCACGTCTTCCTCTTCAGCCATCATCTCGATCTGCACTTCCGTGGGCCGCGGGAGAGCGGCAGGCGGGGGAGCGGTGATCGCCGGCGGAGGAGCAACTTCAGACATCTTCACGGTTGCCGGCGGCTCAGCCGAGACCATTGCCCGGGCCATCTTTTCAGCCATCGCCTCGCTGCCGCTAATGACGAAATGCTCGCGGGCGCGCGCGTAGTCCCCCGCCTGAGCGAGGGCGAGGCCCAGATAGTTATGCGCCTTCTTGTGCCCTGGCTCGAGGTCGGTCGCGGTCTCGAACTCGCGCACGCTACGGGTGAGGTTGTTCGTCTTCAGGTACACCAGCCCAAGGTTCACTCTCAGCGTCGGGTCCGCGGGGTTCTCGTTGACCAACTGCTCGTAGATGGTCGATGCGCGCTCAAACTGCCCGAGCTTGAAGTAGGCCAGCCCAAGAAGGTTCTGCGCCTTCTCGTTCTTCGGATGCAGTTTGTACGCGCGCTCGAGGTGATCCTTCGCCTCGATCACCTTCCCCGCTGCCAACAACTCGCCACCCTTGTAGAGCTGCGCGATAAATTCTTCGTCCGTCGCGGGATCGCGTCGGGCACTGGTGCTCGTCATTCGTTCCCCTTCACTGCCCAGTCGGCTTGGCCAATTCTAGCGACGGCAGCGCCGACCGGGTCTTGTATTGGAAATAGAGCGACAACACTTTGCGCACGTATGCCTGCGTTTCCGCATACGGCGGCACCTGCCCGTTGTACTTTTTCACTGCCTCGGGCCCGGCGTTGTACCCCGCAACCATCTTCACCATGTCGCCGTCGAACTCATTCGCCAGTACGCGCAGGTAACGCACACCGCCCTCGATGTTGTCCTTCGGATCAAAAATGTCTTTGACGTACATCTCTTGAGCCGTCGGAGGCATCAGCTGCATCAGCCCCGACGCTCCGACCGTTGAGACCGCCTGGGGATCAAACGCAGACTCTGCGTGCATCACCGCTCGGACGAGGGCTGCAGGGATCCGATACCGAACCGAGGCATCCTCAATGTAATCTTCGTATTCGATCGCCCTCTTGCTCGACCATGGGGTGACCCGTGCGGGCGCGCTGGACGATGGCGCAGGGCGAAACTCACCGTCGACGCGGCGCGCCTTCGCGGCCCTGGCACCCGATGGCGGAACATTGGTGTAGACGATGGTCCCGTCTTTTTCGACGTACCTGAAGATGCTGCCACCGGCAAATGCCGAAGACGCACCCAGTGACGTGAGGAGGACCAGGAACCGGAGGCTGGCGACAGAGCGTATCAACTTGGGTTCAGCGTACCCTCACCGCGGGGGTGCGTCCAAAACCCCCCGTACTGATATGCGGGTGCCAGGAGCGCACCAACCCATGGCCCAGTCCTTCGACTTCCTTGTCCTCGGCGGCGGAATCGCCGGTCTGACCTACGCCCTCGAAGCCAGCAAACACGGCTCGGTGGCGTTGCTGACCAAGCGGGCGCGCGACGAGAGCAACACAGTTTATGCCCAAGGGGGAATCGCGTCGGTGCTCGCCTCGGACGATTCGTATGACGAGCACATTCAGGACACCCTCATTGCCGGAGTCGGCCTGTGCCACTCGGACGCGGTCGCAGTGACGGTGAAGGAAGGCCCTGACCGGCTTAAAGCGCTGGTCGAGTCGGGGGCGGACTTCAATCGAAAGGCGAGCGGCGAGTTCGATCTCACCCGCGAAGGGGGTCACTCGCGGCGGCGCATCGTTCATGCGGGCGACGTCACCGGACGCGAAGTCATTCGTGCCTTGCTGGCGGCCGGCGATGACGCGAAGAACATCACGTTTTTCCCGAACACGACCGCGATCGATTTGCTCGTCGACCGTTCGCAACCTCGCGGTAAGGCGCGCGCGCTGGGCGCTTACGTGCTCACGCCCGACGGGCACATCGAAACCTTTCTCTCGAAGCTGACGGTGTTGGCGACCGGAGGCGCGGGAAAGGTCTACCTCTATACGACCAACCCCGACGTCGCTTCGGGCGATGGTGTGGCGATGGCGTACCGCGCAGGCGCGCAGATCGCGAACATGGAATTCTATCAGTTTCACCCAACCTGCCTGTTTCACCCCGAGGCGAAGAGCTTCCTCATCTCTGAAGCGCTGCGTGGCGAAGGCGGCCGGCTGCGGTTGAAGAGCGGCGCCTCGTTCATGGATGGCTACCACCCGTTGGGAGCCTTGGCTCCTAGGGACGTGGTCGCGCGGGCCATCGACGCACAGATGAAGTCGACCGGCGATGACCACGT
>JANOHG010000302.1:0-5824 GCA_031406375.1 Archangiaceae bacterium
CCTCCACACCACCATAGAGGCTCTGCACGATCGCAGGCCCGAGTGCTACACGAACTGCGGCGGTGAGCTCGGGGACGTCTTGAGTACGCGCAGCCTGTTCCGCAACGGCTTCGATAATCGTCCGGAAATCGCGAATGTGGACGCCGTCGTCGAGCAGGTTCTGAAGGACACGATGCAATATCGAGTCGATGAACGCGTCGGCCGTGTAGAGGTTGTTCTCAGAAAGCGTGAACGCTCCGGCGGCGCTCGCTGCCCAGGTGTCGACCAGCGTCGCCTGAATCGACGAGTATTTTTCTTCCGACCGCCGAATGAAGCTGCGGCCGTCGTCAACGTGCACTTCGACGCCAGGGCGACGGTAGAGATCTCCGTTCCAACCGACGTACTGCCCCTTCATAATCACCTCGGCGATGATCGGATTGACCTCGACGCCAATCACCCGCGGCACCTTCGAGCGAACCGCAGAGATGACGTCTGGGCCCCCGCCGGGCCCGATAATCAGCGCCGGACCTTCGTTGCGCAGCGCGTAGACGATGGATGCGACCCGTGACTCGGAAAAGCGGCGGGGCGCCTCGAAGTTGCCGTTGGCGATTTCTCCTGAATACATTCTCGTCGCGGCGTCGGCGTCGATGTGCAGCCACTTGTGGTCGGCTTCTCCCGTCGACACCGTCACCCGCGAGAACGAGTTCCAGCTCTCGAATTCTACCGCGCTCTCGTTGAGGAACTTGGTGCCTTGGGCGATCTTGAACCAACCGCCCGCCTTCATCGGGCCCATCGCGATGAAAAGCAGCGCAAGCGCCACCCCGACGCCACCGTAGGTCACCGCTTTCTTCATCGGGTGCGTCGCAAGCGCCGAGGAAGCGAGCAACGCACCGCCGACCGCCGCGAGCGCGGCCATCATCACCACCGCGCCTTGCCCGCCAAACGCGGGAACCAGTGGAACAATCAGAATGCAGCCAAGCGCCGCGCCGCCCATGTCGAAGGCGTAGACGGTGCCGATCTTCTCTTTGGCCCCTGCGATCGCCAGCGAGATCGCGAACCCCGAGGCCAGAAACGGCAGCGCGGTCGAGAAGTAGAGGCGCACCAGCTTCGAGGTGTTCTCGGACGAGAGGTCGACGCTCAACGGATTGTCCGTCGCCGCCTTCAGCGCGATCAGCGCCAGCGGAGCGATCGACACTGCGAACAGGCCCGAGAGCCAGGGCAGTCGATCCTCACGAAAGACCTTCGGCAACAAAGAGATCGCCACGCCCGCGACGGCGATTCCCAGCAGCGCGAGCGAAACCAGCAGAAACGCGAAGTGGTAGTACATCGTGACGCTGAAGATGCGCGTGAAGAGCAGCGAGAGCGCGAGCGAAGCCCCGCTGGTGACTCCGACGCCCAAGCAAAATCGCCTTGTGTCCATTGGGTGCGCGGGTAGCAGCGCGCAAAGAGGCGGTCAAGGATTGCTCGGGAGGATTGCTCGGGGTGAGTCCCTGGGAAGCGGTTCAGCTGCCACCGATGCCGCAAACATCAGCCACCCACGACCACCCGCGCCTACACCGTGATGTCTGTCGACAGAGGACTCGAACTGACATCGGTGAGCGTCACAGCAAGGAAGTACCTGATCCGGATTTCCGATCGCGGCGAAGTCGTCGGATAATGGGTGGATTCGGATTTCGCACCGACCTGGTGTGCCTCCGTCATCCTGAAGAGTTGAAGAACGCAGCCACCCGACAGTGGCGCTGGGAGCTTACGGATGTCGGAAGGGAAAACGGTCGTGCTGGTCGAGGAAGACGATGTGCTGCGCGAGGAACTTGCGCGCCAGCTTCGGGCCGACGGACATCGCGTCATCACGCTCGAAGACGGCTTCGAGCTGTGCGACTACCTCGCGCTCGCGCTCTATTCGAATGGAAAGGTGCCCTCTCCACAGATGATCATCTCGGACGTCGAACTCGCGGGGTTTGGAGGCCTTCACATCTGCCAGATGCTGTCGCGGGCCGAGGACGCGGTGCCGATCATTCTTCTCGCGCACAATGCTGAAGACTGCGCCGGAGCCGGAGCGTTGTGCGTTCTCAATAAGTCGACCGAACCAGCCGCGCTGTACGACGCGATTCTTGGCTACCTCGACGAAGACGCATTGCACTGAGAACTGTGCCTGAGCAGCCGGCCGCCATTCTCGAAGGTGGTTCCTCGAGAGTGATACCCGCAAGCGGGGCTGCAAGACTGCTGGACGACTCGCCTCGCACCTGGGAAGAACCCTGCTCAGCACACCTTTCGTGGAGCAAAACCCCGTGGCGAGCGAAGTCGAAGACAACGGAAAGCCCGAAGAGTCCCGCGGTTTGACCGAGGCGGTTCTCGGAAAGTCCTTCCTGGACAACGAGTCGGTGAAGAAGCTTCTGGCCTACCCGCTTCATTGGCGGGTGACCGCCGCAGCGGTCGCCTTCGCCGCGTTGCTGTTTCTCCCATACTTAGGCGCGGTCGGTCTTTGGGACCCGTGGGAAACGCACTACGGCGAAGTGGCGCGCGAGATGATTCAGCGTCGCGACTACGTGCACCCCTATTGGGAAAACGCGTGGTTTTTCAGCAAGCCCGCGTTCACGATGTGGATGCAGGTGCTGGGGATGCTGCTGACGAGTTCCGACATCGCCGAAGGCGCCTCGAATCTGGGCGTATACACCGAGTGGGGCTTCCGCTTGCCCTTCGCGATGTTCTCGATTCTCGCGATCGGCCTGCTCGCCTGGGCGATGGCGCGCGTCGTCAGCGCCCGCGCGGCGCTCGCGACCGCGTTCGTGCTGGCAACGATGCCGATGTGGTTCCTGCTTTCGCGCCAAGCCGTCACCGACAACCCGGTCGTGTGTTGGATTGTGTGCGCGATGGCGTGCGCGATGGTTGGCCTGCTCGACAAGAAGACCAAGCATCGCTCGGCGTGGTGGTACGCGTTCTATGTCTTCTGCGCGACCGGAACGCTTGCCAAGGGGTTGCTTGGGTTTGGAATCCCAGGCGTGGTCCTCGTGCTTTACGCGGTTCTCACAGTCATCCCCTGGAATGAGAAGTCGCTTGAAGGCCATGCGCGGTGGTTCTTCAAGCGTGCCGCGATGCCGCTGTTCGTCGGGTTGGCGGCGGCGGCTTTCGCCTGGGCGCTGACCTATGTGCTTTTCGACAACCGGTACTACGGCATCACCCCGGCGGCGTTCGCTTTCTTTGGCGTCGCCACGTTTCTGCTGCGCAGAGTTGTTCATCAGCAGCAGCCACTGCTTCCGCAAATGATTGCAGGCTCGGTGCTTTCAGTGCTCGCCGCTGGACTTTCGGCGACCCAGCAGGTGCGAAACCTTGGCATTGGCGTCGGGCTGCTCGTCATCGGCGCGGTGTTCTTCCTTCTCGCGAAGTGGGTGACGGACGAAGAGAAGATGCCGGTGCTGTGGGGCAAGTTCTACGAGATGCGCTTTGGAACCGGAGTGTTCCTGTTCTTCGCGATTGCACTGCCCTGGTACCACACGATGTTCGCCTTCCCGAACGTCGACGACGAAGGGAAGCTCTTCTGGTACCGCTTTCTCATTCACGATCACTTCGCGCGGCTGGGTGCAGGGGTTCACACCACCACACCCGGTGGCACGTTCATCTATTTCATCGAGCAGGGCGGCTTTGCGATCTTTCCTTGGGTGTTGCTGGTGCCAGGTGGGCTCGCGGTGGTCGCGGGTCTGCAGGTGCGCTCGAAGCGCGGAGTCGATCATGTCGGGGTAATGGCGACCGTCTGGTTGGTCTTCAGCTTCGCGCTGATCGGCGGTTCGGCGACCAAGTTCCACCACTATGTGTTCCCGATGCTGCCGCCGATGGCGATTCTGATTGGCATCTACCTCGACAAGGTGTGGACGGAAGGGATCCAAAAGCACGCGCTGTCGCTGATGTTCGGGCTTCCGCTGCTGTTGCTCGTCGGCAAAGACCTCGCGGGCAACCCGAAGAACTTCACTGACCTCTTCGTTTACAACTACGACCGGCCATATCCGGCGTTTCTCACTTTGAACCCGGCTCAGTTCTGGAGCAATCGGCCCCTGTCCACCGGAGACCTGGTGGTGATCGCGCTGCTCGGCATCGGTGGCTATCTGTGTTTCGAAGCGTTCGGCACCAAGCGCTCGCCATTTTTCCGAGCGCTTTCACTGGTGCTGGCGTTGACTGGCGGCGCGGTGCTGGTGACGGTGATGTCTGGCGGTGGTGCTTCGGGGCTGCTGATGGTGGGGGTGGGAATTCTCGGCGCCGCGGCGTTCGTGGTGTTCGAGGCCCTGCGACCTGGCAACCACAGCCGCGCGTTGTTGTGGGCGCTTGGGCTTGGGTTGGTGGTGGTAGGGCTGGGTGCAGCAGGCGCCGGCATCGTGCTGAAGGTCAGCGGGCAGCCTGATCCGTTGTGGGGGACGCTGGCGGACGTTGCGAACACGAAGCAGGTGATGGGTTTCGGGTTCACCGCCTTCGGAATCCTGCTCGCGTTTCAGGCGCTGGCGCGCGCCAAAACCGCGATGTTCGCGACTGGCGTCGCCGCGGCGTGTCTTTGGGCGTTCTGGTTCAGCTGGAGCCACTGGGTGGATCTGTCGCACCACTGGACGCAGCGGGATCAATTCTGGGCGTACTACCAGGGTCGCAAAGCCGACGAGCCAATCGCGTCGTTCTTGATGAACTGGCGTGGAGAAACCTTCTATTCGCGCAACACCGTCAAGCAGATTAAAGACAACAATCTGCTCTTCCAGTACGCGTCGCAGCCAGGTCGCGAGTGGGCGCTGGTCGAGCACGCGCGGCTCGGAATTCTCAAGGGCGCAGTGGGCGCAGACAAGACCGTCACGCTGATAAAGAAAGACCTGAACAACAAGTTCGTGCTGGTCACCATCGATTGAGCGCTGGCATCAGCGTCGATGGTCTTTACCGCACGTTCGGAGCTCGAACTGCGGTCGAAGGCCTGACGTTCGAGGTGTCGCCCGGAGAAGTCTTCGGGTTGCTGGGCCCCAACGGAGCAGGGAAGACCACCACCGTTCGAATGCTTACCGGGCTGTTGAAGCCCAGCGGCGGCGCAGCGGTGGTGTGCGGCGAGCGGATCCCGCTGCGCGATGAAGGCAGCACTCTGCGGCGGAAGGTCGGCCTGCTCACTGAACAACCAGGGCTCTACGAGCGGTTGTCGGCGCGAGAGAACCTGCTCTTCTTCATTCGCCTCAACGAACTCGACGAGAAGCAGGCGTGGCGTCGCTGCGAGCGTTACCTCGCGCGGTTTGGGCTGTTGGGGCGGGAAGACGAGCCGGTAGGAGGCTTCAGCAAGGGGATGAGGCAGAAGCTGGCCATCATTCGGACGCTGGTGCACGAGCCGAAGGTGTTGTTTCTCGACGAGCCGACCTCTGGACTGGATCCCGAGTCGGCGCGAACGGTGCGCGACGCGGTGGCCGAGCTTGCCAGTGAAGGGCGAACGCTGGTGCTTTGCAGCCACAACCTGGGCGAGGTCGAACGGCTTTGTACGAGGGTGGCGGTGATTAAGAACCGGCTGCGCGCAGTCGCCTCGTTGAAGGATCTTCGACGGCAGGGCACGGCGCTCGAGCTGCGTCTCGACGGCGATGGGGGCAGATTCGCTGCGGCATTGAAGAGCCTGCCCTTCGCGCCAGAATCGATGCACGAGGGCCGGCTGCTCAAGGTGATGCTCGATGACGAAGAGCAGGCGCCGGCAGTGGTCGAGTGCCTGGTGCGGGCAGGTGCGCGCGTCTACCAGGTGACGACTGCGGCGCGGCCGTTGGAAGAGGCGTACCTTGAGCTGGTGCGAGTGGAGCCGAAGCGGGCAATCTTGCCCTGAAGGCCATGACACTCAACGGCGTGTATCTGG
>JANOHG010000411.1:0-2446 GCA_031406375.1 Archangiaceae bacterium
CCCATCGACCCGCCCATGAACTCGAACACAAAGCAGCCGACCGACACCTGGGTCTTGTCGATCTTACCCAGGCCGCTGATGAAGGCGTCGTTCTCACCCAGGTTCTTTCGGGTGACGCGAAGCCTGTCTTTGTACTTCTTGGAGTCAGAGAACCCCAGCGGGTCCAACGGCTCGAGGCCCTGATCGTGCTCGGTGAAAACGCCGTCATCGAGCAGCGCGGCCAATCGGGCCCGGGCTGGCATCGTCATGTGAAACGCGCACACCGGGCAGACGTGAAGGTTCTTCTCGAGATCCGCACGATAGAGGATCTCTCCACACCCATCGCACTTCACCCACAACCCTTCCATCCGGGAAGGGGCGGCCTTCAGATCGTCGTCTTGCGCCTCGACCTGCGCGATGCGGGGCTTCTTGCTGAACCAGGCAGACATTCTTCACCGGCTCGTACCGTGGTCAGGCGGCTCCGGCAAGCGCTTCGACTTCCGCGCGCTTCTTCGGGATCTGCGCCGTCAGCACCTCTACCCCGGTTGCCGTACAGAGCAGATCGTCTTCAATCCGGATTCCGCCGAAGCCGCGGCCGTCGTTGAGAGCGAGGAACTGCTCGGCGCGCTCGAAGTCGACCATTCCTTTGAACTGCTCGCGGAACTTCTCAGATCGAAGGATTGCGGGCACGAAGTAGACGCCCGGCTCGATCGTGAACGTCATCCCCTCGGCCAGGTCCATGTCCATGCGCAGGAACCGGGTGCCGAAGTGCGGGCTCCGCGTGCGACCTTGGGGGTAGTGGATTCGATCTCCGAACGCCTCGAGGTCATGAACATCGAGGCCGATCTGGTGCCCAACACCATGCGGGTAGAAGAGCGCGTGCGCGCCTGCTGCGACGCATTCGACCGGGGCGCCGCGCAGCAGCCCCATCGCGACCAGCCCTTCGGCGATCACCAGCGCCGACTTCAGGTGCACGTCGCGGTAGCGAATGCCGGGCCTCACCATCGCGATCGCGGCCTCTTGTGCCTTTAACACCAGGTCGTACACCTCACTTCCTTCGGGCGAGAATCCCTTTCCCACCGGCCAGCAGCGGGTGACATCTGAGCAGTAGCCTGCGGCGTTCTCTGCGCCCGCATCGAGCAGCACAATGTCTCCATCGCGCAGGGTGTTTTGGTGCCCGTGGTTGTGGAGCACTTCGCCACGCACCGAGAGAATGGTGCTGTACGCACAGACGTGGCCGTGTCGCGCGAACGTGCCTTCCACCAGGCCCGCGAGCAGCTCTTCCTTCACGCCAGCCACCGACGCCCGCATCGCCGACTCGTGCGCTTCCCCGGTGACGACGGCGGTGCGTCGCATCTGCGCGATCTCTTCAGGCTCTTTGATCAACCGCAGCGCAGCGATCGCATCGAGCACTGCGGGCCGGCTCGCCACCTGGTTCGGATCATCGAAGTCGAGCGGGGTGTTGGTAAGCAGGCGCGTGCGCGCGTTGGTGCGGCGATCGGAAATCGCCAGCGAATCCACCGATCGACCTTCGAGGTGCTTCGCAAGCCCCGCGAGCGGCAACACCGCGTCGACTCCGTGGCGTGATTTTTCGGCTTCGAACGAGGGCAGCGAGCCGTGCCACAGCGCATCGTCGACGGTGCGTTCGGGAAGAAAGAGCGTCACCCGGCCGTCGACCGGGTCGAGCAGCGCTGCGCTGTTCGGCTCTGGCGCGTCGAACAAGTACAGAAACGTGCTGTCGGCGCGAAATGGGTAGCTGTTGGCGGGGTAGTTGCGCGAGATGAACCCACCGGCGAAAAGCAGCAACGGGCGATCAAGAGACTTCATCAGGGCGCTGCGACGGGGTCCGAAGCTCATGGCGCGCCGACCATAGCGCCGTCTGCGCAAAGTGCGGTCGTCGTTGCCGACCGAACGTTGTGACGGCAGGATAATCAAGCCATGAAAATTCTCGTCGTCAACACCGGCAGCACCTCGATCAAGTACCAGCTGTTCGAGATGGACACCGAAGAGATCCTCGCCGGCGGCACTGTCGAGCGCGTCGGCTCACCCCACGGCCTGCACACGTGGCGCGTCGGCCCGATGAAGTCGCAGATCGAACTGGCTGCGCCCACCCACCGCGAAGGGCTCGACGTGGTGCTCAAGCAACTCACCGCGCCCGGGGGCCCGATTAAAAACCTTGCCGAGCTGCGCGCGGTCGGCCATCGGGTGGTTCACGGCGGCGAGAAGCTGGTGCAGCCGTGCGTCATCACCGCCGAGGTCAAAGAGGTCATCAAGAGCTGTGCGCAGTTCGCGCCGATTCACAACCCGGCCAACCTCGCGGGCATCGAAGCCGCGCAGGCGGTGTTGCCTGACGCCATCCACGTCGCGGTGTTCGACACCGCCTTTCACGGCGAGCTTCCACCGCACTCGTTCGTCTACGCAGTGCCGTACGAGCTCTACCTTGAGCGCGGCGTCCGTCGGTACGGCT
>JANOHG010000421.1:0-6160 GCA_031406375.1 Archangiaceae bacterium
CGTCGTCACCATCTTCGCGTAGATGTCATCGTGCTTCGCCTGATGTGGATTCCTCGTCTCGCGGGGCTGGTACACGCTTTCGATTTCGACCTGCTGGCCAGCAATGGTCCCCTTCCATTGCGCGCAGTCTCCGATGAAGACCACTTTTTCGCCGGGCTTGGCGTCAATTGCCCCCTCGTACTTCCCGAAGACGATGTGCAGTCGCGGCATCTTGGTGTCCGTCTGGGCATCGAACAACCGCAGGATCTCGATCGCTTCCTCGAGCGCCCCAGGGCATCCACCCCAGCAATAGTCGGTGCGTTCCTTTTGGGGCGGCGGCCCAGCGTAGGCTGTGATGTGCGTTCCTTCGAAGTACTTCTCGACCCGCACCAGACCGACCTTGAACCCCTTTGCCCGCGCCTTCGCTTCCTCGAGCGTCACGTCGCCTGAAATGACGATGTCTTTCAAGTCGATCGGGCCGAACCCACGTTCGTGAGGCAACCGTACGTGCTCGACGTCATGCGGATCCACTCCGATGATTTGACAACACACCGCGTCGATCGCCGGCTGGTTGTTGCCGAGGATCAGCAAATTTAGTCTGCGCGGAATCGGGGTCAGCATTCGGCCTTCGCCAGCGATGATCGCGTCGATCACAATCAAGCGCGGCTGCACCACATACTGAAGGTCAGCGACCTTCTCGTTGAGGCGATAATCGTGGTCGATCATCCGATGTCGGTCATCCTGGAGCCCGATGTAGTTCTTCATCGAGAACGTCACCGTCGTCCACGGGTGAGACTTGAACTTCGGACAGTTCACGAAGAAGTCGGCGCGCGCGACCGGCTCGGGAACGAAGATGAAGTCGCGCAGTCGCCCTTGGTGCGTCAGTGGGATCTCGACCTGTGGCTCTTCCTCGAAGCAGTACCGTTTGACGCCCTGCCGTTCAATCATCGGGTCGTAGCCTGCGCCCGAGAAAGCGTAGCGGGTGGGAATCGTGATGCCGCAGCGTTCTCCGACGGCGAGCTCCTCGAGTTTGTCGGAACGATCTTTGAGCGCCATCAGCACGCCTTCGACGACTTCGGGCCGGGTGTGCGCGTGCTCGAACAGCGGCCCCGATGACACCACGTTCGGCTTCACGAGCGTGCGACCGAACGGCTTGACGCCCAGCTGGTCCATGCCCTCACCAACCAGGCGGCGAATGTTTTGAGCGTCATACTCGGGGCAATTGCGCAGGATGACTGTCGATGCGGTCGCGGTCGGTTTCATGGCGCCGCACACTACTCGGGTCGGTGTATCCTTGCTTCGTGAGCACTCCTCCGACGGGCGACGTTGCGTTCGATACCGAAGTGGTGAAGCTGTTGCTCCAGGTTGCCTGGGCGGACGATGAGGTGAGCATGCGAGAGAAGGGCATGATTCTCGGCCTCGCGCGCAGTTGGTTCGTCCCCGAACTCGAGCTGAAGGTGATGATGGAGAAATTGGAGCAAGGCAAGCCGCTGCCACAGCCCAACCTCAAGCTGTTGCGCACCCGCGCCGACGAAGTGATGGAAGCGGTGCGCGGCCTCGTTCTCAGCGACGGCAAACTGGCCGACGAAGAGTCGGTGATGATTCACCAACTGGCCGAGATGCTGAAGGGCTGATCAGCAGGAAAGTACGGTCGCCAGGCCGAAGTTCGGAAACAACTTCGGCTCGAGAAATGCCGTGATCTCAACCACCCGCCCGGCCACGCACTCGACGACGTGCAACGCGTGCGGACGGAAGTCACCCTTGACGGCGTCTTTCTTGTACACCGCGAACGCACCCTGGCCGTTGGCTCGAATCGGCAGAACTTTGAACAGCCCCTTCGTGGCCAGCGTCAGCCCTACGTTGCCAATCGCGGCTCCGATGGATTGCGCGCCCTTGAACCACGCCTCGAAGGGCGGCATCGACAGCACTGCGTCGTCGTGAAGCAGCGCGACCAGGCCCGCCACATCACCCTCTTCCCAGACCTGCGCGTAGCGAACGAGCAGCGATCGCGTCGCCTCGTCTTCGACTGCGGCCGCCCGTTCCTTTCGGGTTCGGTCGCCACGCGAGACCGCCTCGCGCGCACGCTGCAGCGCGCTGGTGACCGCAGCGACGGTGAGCTGCAGCGGCTCGGCACAGTCTGCCGCCTGCCAACCCAGCACATCACGCAGCACCAGCGCTGCACGCTGCTTGGCGGGAAGCTGTTGAAGCGCAGCGAGGAAAGCGAGCGCGACCGATTCTCGTGCGCTGTAGCGTGCCTCAGGCGAATGGGCCGCATCGACCATCATCTCATCGGGAGCCGGCTCGACCCAAAGCGCCTCTGCCCGCGGCGTCAACGGCAGGCCCGTGCCTGGCTCAGTCGAAGGCCCGAAGGCGACAGGCAGCGCGCGCGTCTTTCGTGAGTCGACTGCGTCGAGGCAGGCCGACGTGGTGACCTTGTACAACCAGGAAAGAACGCTTGCGCGGCCGTCGAAGCCCCCGATTGCGCGCCACGCCTTGAGCAGGCTTTCTCGCAGCAAATCTTCAGCGTCGTGAATCGAGCCAGACATGCGATAGCAATGCGCCTTCAGCTGACGGCGGTAGGGTTCAACCAGTTGCTCAAACGCTGCGCGATCTCCACCTTGCGCTGCGGTGATGACTTCGGTCTGGGCAATCATGGGCGCACCTTTACCCCAGAAGCTCTTGCGGCTGACCCTCGATGGTCGTCAGCTCTAGCGAACGCGTCGAGACCTGCTCATTCAAAGAGCCGGCGTTGTTCAGGATTGGCCTCGCACCCGAATTCGCAACCGACGCCGACGATTCGCTGCTGCGCGCTTCCGGCAATACTGCAGCCGTTCGATGACCTGGTTGCCCTCTGAGAATCCTTCCCACGTCGAGGTGACGCCTTCCGCTTTGGCGTTCGCAAGCCAACGTAGGATCGCTGGAATCAAAGTCCAGGCACCGGACTTCGCGCATGCCTGCAGCAGCAAGTCCCAATGGGCTACCTTCGGCGCTTCGAGCAGACGTTCGAAGACCACCGCCGCGCGCTTGTCGGCGCACTTTGCGAGCACCGCGAGCGCAATCTCATCGTCCCATGAATGACCGAAGTCGGCCGATGCGCATGCGTCGAGCTTCGCTTCTACCCGCCGAATCATCGAAGGCACCATCGACCGGTGCGGCTTGACCTGCGCAAGCCCTACCGCGGCGCACAACGCGAACGGCGGTTCATCCGCCAACGCGACCAACATCATCCGCCAGGCCGTGGGCAAGGTGTCCCCATGCCGCGCCAGGGCGCGAATAATCTCTTCTGCCAACGCCGGGTCTTTCGTTCGTGCTGCGCTCGCCAGCTGCGGAGCGAGCGTTCGGAAAGCGCGTTTGGGGCTCTTCTCGACGAGCGCTTTCACCTGGCGGGTCCTGATCATCTCGCTGACCTACACCGCTGACGGGGCGTCAAACAGAGAATGTCGGGCCATGGCTCGTCGTTCAACACTTGGCGCTGCCCCTTCCTTCTCGCGTGCTCGCTTCAGGGCCGCTCGTCACGGTGCGCGGGGCTCAGCGCAAGTCGAATGTGACTATCGCCGCGAAAGCGACCCTCCCCGGATTTTCGAAGTCTTCAATGACACTGTCGGGTGAAAGCGACCTGTATCGATTGTCGGCTGATCAACCGTTTGCAACCGCAAACCGAACGGAACGCGCATTGCTCTGTGATGGTGCATGCGCCTTCTGCTCGCCGCTGTGCTCGTCGTCACCACCACCGCCGCCAACGCCTTTGAACTCAAGCGCGACTCGTCGGGTGAGGTGGCCTCGTGGAAGACGCCGCTGCACTTCGTCATCGACGAGAAGCTGAGCTCGAAGCTCAAGGCGCCAGGCTCGGAAGAAGCCGTGCGCGCCGCGATGAAAGCGGTGAGCGACGCGATTCCTTCTCTCAGCCTCACCGCGGAAGCCGGCAAGCCGAACGGTATGGGCTACGACTTCGGGCACCCCGAGAAGAGCACCAGCGATGTGATCGCGACCCACGACTGGCAGTGGAACGTCAACGCGATCGCCACCACCATCATCACCATCTCGCGCAAGACCCATCAAATCATCGAGGCCGACATCGCCTTCAACGCGAAGCACCGCGAGTTCGCTGTCATCGCTGGCGACCAGGCCAGCACGGGCTACGACGTACAAAACACGATGACCCATGAACTGGGGCACGCGGTCGGCCTGGCCCACAACGACATTCCCGATACGGTGATGTTCCCCAGCAGCGACCCTGGTGAAGTCTCCAAGCGGTGGCTTGCGGCCGATGACGTCAACGGGCTCAAGTTTCTTTACGCTCAGCCGACCGCCGTTACCCCCGAAGAGGCGGTGCGCGGCTGTAATGCGACGGGGTCCGCTCCGATTGCGCTCATCGCGGTGATGATGGTGGTGTTGATGCGCCGCCGCCGCGTGTTGGTGGCGCTGGCTGCAGTGTTGGGTGCGGTGGTCTTCGTCGCTCCGGTGTTCGCCGCCGCGCCTGTCGCCCTCGAGCCCACCTGGAAGGTGTCGGCTGTCATCACCCGTGCGCCGTCTACTGGCCCGGCGGTTCTCGAGTCCGAAATCACCTTCGTCCGCGACGGAGAAGTCCAGACGGTGCGTGTGCTGGGTGGCCGCTGGGGCGACCTCGAGCAGGTCGTCGAAGGGCACGCGGTACCGATGGTCGGCGAGACTTTCCAGAAGGTTGGCGGGCACTGAGCGACAGCCAGGAAGGCCTGCTAGAAGCGCGCGGTGCTTTCCGAGTTGTGCCGCTCTTGTGGGCTTTGTTGCGACGGGTCGCTGTTCGGCCACGTGCGCCTCTCAAGCGACGAAGTGTTGCGGTTGAAGGCGCTCCAGATTCCGACGGTGAAGAACGCTGACGGGACATTGCGCCTGCGCCAGTGCTGTACCGCGCTCAAGGGCAAGACCTGCGGCATCTATTTCTCGCGCCCCGAAGGGTGCCGCAAGTACGTCTGCGACCTTGGCGAGGCGGTGACCGAGGAAGAGATTCCGCTCGAGGAGGCGCTGGCCATCGTCCTCGAGGCGCACCAGTTGATTCGCAAAGTCGAGCTCGCGCTGCCCGACCCGAAAGCCGGCTCTGCAGCTTCACCCCTTCAACGGGCGCGTGAAGGGCAAGACGGCCCAGTTTCCGATGACGCGCACCAGGCGTGGTTGAAGGCGGAAAGTTTCCTGCGCCTCCGCTTCCTGGGTCATGACCCAGACGAACGGTAACAAATCACCCTGCTGACCGCCTGAAGATTCGCACCCTTGAGCCCAGGGCGCGTTTTTCGCATAACGATTCGGCACACAGGGAGTCCAGATGCTCAACAGCGAAACGATCAGTGGGCAGCAGTGGGATGGGGTGGTCAGTGATGCGCTTGCTTCGAGCGGAGTAGACGGCACGGTGATGCTCGCAGCCAATGCGCACGCGGTGGCGATTCCGTTCGGGTTGCCGGCGCTGATCAGCGGGCTTCTTCATTTCGTTGCGCCCGAGGCTCCGCACCAACTGCGCGTCTACACCTACGAAGTGCTCAACGTGGGTTGTTTGCTCGAGGTGCGGGGAGGCCGCGAGTTGACCTCACTTCCGGAACAGCTCACCGAGTTGGCGACGCGAATGGGCGTGAGGCTTCACTTCTTCCGCCAGGCCAAGTCGTCGTCGGTCTTGTTGAACCTTCCAACCGCGGTGTGATTGCGCCTGACTGACAGCGAGAGCTTGAACGCGCTAAGCCATCGGGTGTGCTTACTGCATTGATGCTGATGTCACTTTCGCAGCCAGTCGGTTTCGATAGCACTGTCCCCTGGGAAAAGGTCTCGAACGACGACGGACTCGCGCTCGAGAGACGTTCGGTTCCGACGACTTCTTCGTTCGAGTACCGCATCACAGCCAAGAGCTCGGCTTCGGTCGAAACGCTGTGCGATCTGATTTTCGAATGGGGAACGCGCGGCACCGATGTTCCCGGGCTCAAAGCGCGCAAGCAGCTGTCGAACGCACCGGATGAACGGGTTGTGTACGACCAGCTTGAGACGCCCATCGTCTCGAACCGCGACTACGCAATCACGGTGAAGCGCGAGCGCATCTTCGAAGGCAGGTGTCGCATTCGCTATTGGGCAACCAACGACAAGGCACCCAAGAAGCTCGACGGCTGGGTTCGACTCGACATGCTGTGGGGCAGCTGGACCTTCACCACGAAAGAAGGGCACACCG
>JANOHG010000177.1:0-1637 GCA_031406375.1 Archangiaceae bacterium
CTTCGCCTGGCACGCCACCGCGGCACATTTCCCTGGGGATCCAATTTTCCCGTACTACCGGCAGTTCGTACGTTCGGACGCTCCGTTGGAGCGCAAGCTTCGAATGCAGTTCACCCCGATTGGCGTGGGTCAGCATCCCGCAGCCGCGCAGTGGACGCGGGCAGATTCCGAAGCCCTGTACGACGAACTGCTCGCGCAGGCCGATGCGCAGGTCGGCGTTCTGCTGCAGGCGCTGAAAGACGCAGGGCGGTATGACGAAGCGACCATCATCGTCTTTTCGGATCACGGAGAAAGCTTTCACCGGGACTTCGAAGCACTCGCAGCCGCGACCCCGGTGCACGGCGCCCGATTGAGCGAGGAAGAGAATCGAATCGTCTTGTTGGTGAAGCCACCCCACGCGCGAAAGCTCGAACGGGTCTCGGCGCTGGTCCGGCTGACGGATTTGGGCCCGACCATTCTTCAGCTCGCGTACCTTGAGGCGCTGCCGGATTCCGATGGCAAGAGTTTGGTGGGGCTGCTCGATGGGCGGCCGGAACCGCCACGGCTGCTGTACGCCGAGACGGGCTACACCCACGCAAGCCCCGCGGCCTTCGATTCCACCCATGCCGCGGCAGCACCCCGTACTTTCGCAGCCTACGAAGTACGAGCTGATGGGGTGGTTCAGATGTCGAGCGCGGCGCACGAAGGAGTCCTCAAAGAAAAGGACGTCGGTGCGTACGACGGGCGACACTGGCTGGTGCGCAGCCCGCGCGCCAACGGTACGGTTGAGCAAAAGTGCGACGGAAACTGCGCGGCGTTGGCGGCGTTTCTCGACTCGAACGGAGCACCGCAGAAATGACAAAGAGCCTTCAAGAGACCTATGCGCCGCACAACGCGTGCTTCGGTTGTGGGCCGTCGAACGATCAAGGGCTCAAGATCCGATCTTTCGTCGAGAACGACAAATACGTGGCGAGCTGGACTCCGCAGAAGCACCACGAAGCGTTTCCCGGAGTCCTGAACGGCGGCATCATCGGCGCGCTGCTCGATTGCCACCTCAACTGGGCGGCGACGCATCACCTGATGAAGCAGAACGGCGCTGCGAGCCCTCCGTGCACGGTGACTGCTGACTACGCAATCGTGTTGAAGCGACCGTGCCCCACCGATGGGCCAGTGACGCTCACGGCGCAGGTTGTCGAGGCGAGCGCAGATCGCGCGGTGGTAGAAGGCACGCTCGAGGCGCAAGGCAAACTCAGAGCGACGTGCCGTGGAACCTTTGTCGCGGTACAACCCGGACACCCAGCGTTCCACCGCTGGTAGCTTGGGCGACTACTTCAGTTCGGTAGCGAGGTCTCGCTGCCCAGGGCGCAGCGGCAGCTTCTGGTTATTGCCGAGCGCGTGGCGTTCGACGGCAATTTTGTCTTGCAGCAGCATCAGGCCATCGAGCACTTGCTCAGGGCGAGGCGGGCAGCCCGGAATGTAGACATCGACCGGGATGATGCGGTCGATTCCCTGCAGCACCGCGTAGTTGTCGTAGAAGCCGCCCGACGCGGCGCAGACGCCGAACGCCACCACCCACTTGGGCTCGGTCATCTGGTCGTAGACGCGGCGCAGAATCGGCGCCTGCTTCATGTTGATCGTCCCCACCACCATCAACAGGT
>JANOHG010000519.1:0-1905 GCA_031406375.1 Archangiaceae bacterium
GCGCAGTCAGGCCGCCAATCACTGCAATCACTGCCATCGCGGTGGGCGAGAGCACGACGAAATAGCTCAAGCGACAGAACAAATAGATGCCGGCGGTGACCATCGTCGCGGCGTGGATCAGCGCCGACACCGGAGTCGGACCTGCCATCGCGTCCGGCAGCCAGACGAACAGCGGCAGCTGCGCCGACTTTCCAGCTGCGCCAAGTAGGAAGCACAGCATGATTGCCGTGAGGACTGCGCCAAAGGTGTGGCCCTTCAACGGCCCCTGCGCGATCGGGTTGCGCAGCTCGCCCGGAAGCGCCTTGGAGAGCTCTTCGAGTCCCATGAAGCCCAACGCACCCTTTTGCGCGACTCCCTGGTTGAAACGCTCGAAGGTGGCAGCGCTGTCGCCTCGTCGTGATTGGAAGTGGCTAACCGGTGTTTGCGTCTGAAACGCCTGCACCAGCAACACGAGCAGGAAACAGGCAATCAAGAAACCGAAGTCGCCGATGCGGTTGACGATGAACGCCTTGCGGCCCGAGTACGCCTTCTGTGCGTCGTCGTACCAGAAGCCAATCAGCAGATAGCTGCATAGACCCACGCCTTCCCAACCGACGAACAGCAGCACCAGCGAGTCGGCAAGCACCAGCGTCAGCATCATCGCGACGAAGAGGTTCAGGTACGCGAAGAAGCGCCAGTAGCCCGGGTCGTGCGACATGTACGAAGTCGCATAGAGGTGAATGAGGAAGCCCACTCCGGTGATGACGAGCAGCATCGTGCCGGAAAGGTGATCTGCCATCAGCCCGAAGGTGACCTTGAAGTCTCCCGCCGAGAACCAGGTGCCGAAGTCGGCGTTGACCGCGTAATTGACGACGTCGAAGCTGTACGCATTGGTCGCAGCAGAGCTCCAGTCGGCCACCGTCCAATACACGATGAGCGAGACGAGGAAGCTGCCGAACACCGCGCCGCATGCAATTAGGTGGACGTTGGCGCGCCCGAGCATTTTACCGAACACGCCGCTGATGAAGGCGCCCAGCAGCGGCAGCGCGATGATCATCCACAGGCTGTTGCCCGCGACTTCGGCGGTCATCGGCGCTTTCTGAAAGAAGCAGTTGGTGGCCGCGAAGACGCCGTGGCCGGAAGAGAATTGGCTGAACGTCGCGTAGTCCGAGCAGTTGATCATTGTCGGCCCTTTAGTGCTTCATCGTCTGGAGCTCGTCGATGTTGACGGTGCCCCGGCTGCGGTAAACAGCGATCACAATCGCCAATCCAACGGCGGCTTCGGCGGCGGCGACCGCGATGATGAAGAACGCCGAGATGTGACCGTTGATGTCGCCGCGGTCACGGGCAAAGGCGAGAAACGCGAGGTTCGCGGCGTTGAGCATCAGCTCGACGCACATGAAGACCACCAGCGCGTTGCGACGAATCAGAACGCCGAGCATGCCGGTGCAGAAAAGAACCGCGGACAGGCTCAAGTAGTACGAGGTCGGAATGGATTCCATGGGTCGGTAGGTCAGATGCGGGGCTTGGCGACGACGACCGCGCCGAGGATCGCGACCAGCAGCAGCAGCGAGACGGCTTCGAACGGAAACAGCCACTGTGTGTACATCACCTCGCCGACCTTCTGGATGGTGCCGAAGCTCGCCGCTTGCGCGGGGTCGCGGGTCCAGGTCTTGTCAATCAAAGGCAACTGGTCAAACGCATAAATCAGCGCGGCGAGCAGGCCTGCGGTGCCAAGGCCTCCCAAGACTCGCACGATTGAGAACTGCATCGTGCGCCCGGTGTCCTGAAGCGACAGCAGCATGATGACGAAGAGAAACAACACCATGATTGCGCCGGCGTAGACGAGCACCTGCAGCGCCGCGATGGTGTGCGCCCAGAGCAACACATAGATGCCCGACAGGAAGAAGAACGGCGCGACAAGCA
>JANOHG010000593.1:0-1764 GCA_031406375.1 Archangiaceae bacterium
GATGGTGCCGATCAAGTAGTTGATGCGCGACAACACCTCGAGCGGAAGCGTCGCCCATTGGTCTACGTCGTACTTCTTATCGAGGAGGTTGGGGATCAGGTACTGATCGGCCAGACTTTCCTGAACGTTGACCAGACCTTCGACGCTCTTCAGGTAGAACGGGTGCGACTTGCCAGCCTTGAACACCGTGGCGAAGTAGACAAACGCGGTTACCGGCAAGCCCTTCTTCGCGAACGAGCTGGCCAGATAGTATTCGGCCTTCGCGCGAACATCAGGGTCGGTTGCGCTGTTGTTGACCTCGAAGAACATCTGAGCGGCTTGATCGAAGTCGCTCGAGTTATAGGCCGACAGCGCCTTGGTATAGAGAGCAGCGTCCTGGCCGAAGCTGGCCAGCGGCAACAGCAGCGCGAGAATCAGTAAGAGGGAGCGCGTCATTGGATGGTTGGCTCTTAGAAGAGGAAAGAAACGCCGATATAGAGGCCAAGGTTATTGAGAACGTCGGAAGAGATCGGCGGCTTGACCAGGTTGTTGGCGAGCGGAATGTCGTTCTCGCGTTTGAGACCCGTTTTCGGGTCCGTGCCTTCGAAGGTTTCCACTCTGCAACTGGACGACACATTCACCGTGCTCGGCTTCATTCCGTTGTTCTGGGCCAGCGCCATCGCTCGAAGGTCTACGCTTGAGCACCCATTCACTGAGTCGACGCGCGCGGTATAAACGACGTCGCGCACCTCGAGACGAAAAGCGAATCGCCTTCCGAGCTGCAGCCTTAGCCCACCGCCAAGACCTCCAAGGAAACGCAAGCCGGTGTCGCCATACGTCGCAGGGCCAGCGTCGTTGCTGGGCTTGAGCTGATGCAGCGTACCGCCGACGCCGAGGCTTCCGTTAAGCACGATCGAAAAGTGAGCGAGCGTGTCCTCGAACAGCGCGAACTTCCCGTAAATCGGAGTCACTTCGACGCCCGCCAGAGCGCCCCACACATTAAGCAACGAGGTCGCCGCCTGCGCCTCTGCGCGCACCTTCGCGATCAGCTCGCCGTTGAATCCCGATTCTCTCGCGTAGTAATTCCAGTAACCCGAAACCTGGAAGCCGAAGTTCTCTTGCAGGTGATAGACGTAACCGCCGCCGACGCCAAAGTGCTGGGTGAACTTCCCGTTGATTTGAAGCTGCGTCGCCGGAAAGATGATGATCTCGTGCCGGCCTTTGTCGCTGTGGGCCTTTTGCTCGACGATGTGCACGGCGACATTCGGGTTGTACAGCGGAGCGCCTGAGACCAGCTTCTGCGCCTGAGCATCGTTGGCACCAGGCGTGGCAGCGACGGCTCCCATTGCCGGCGCGTCTTTCTTTTCTTCGGGCTTCTTGTTGGAATCGGTTGGAACAGCTGCCGGCTTCGCGCCGGGGCTCGGATCGTCTTCGTCCTCGTCAGGCGCTGTGGTCGCCTGGGCGATTGGCGCATCAAGCGGCAGCGTCTCGGAGCCTTCGCGAGCGAAGGCAGTGGCGGACCAGAGGAATGCAGCGAACAGGATCATCGTTCTCATGGTGTTTTTTCCGGTCAGAAGATGAACGTGTAACCGAGATCGAACTGGACGAGGTTGGTGATGCCCGGGCTTACCGGCGTACCGTTACCCGTCGGGTTCGCCGGATTCAGTGCTGCCAGTCGATCAGCACCCGTCAGGTACGTGTCGATCCAACTCCAGTCGCGAATTTCAAAGCGGACGACATGGTTGTTGGTGATGAAGAATCGAAAACCGAGCGCCAGCGACACCA
>JANOHG010000605.1:0-8557 GCA_031406375.1 Archangiaceae bacterium
CTTCTTGATGGTCGAATCCAAAGAGACCTGCTCCACCACGTTCCATCGCTCGATCGCCTGGCTGTAGTAACCGAGCACTGCGTAGGCGTTACCAAGCTTAAAGAGCGCTTCGACGTTCTTCGGATCTGCGTTGACCGCGTCCTGGTAGGCAAAACTTGCGTCGCGATACTTCTTATCGGCCATGAAGCGGTCACCCTCAGCAACCTTCTTCGCCGCGGCGCTCGCGATCGATTCCGCAGTCGAGGGCGCTGGGCTCGCGGCGGCAACGGGTGGCGCAGCTGCGGTGGCTTCGGCAACCGGAGCCGCCGCCACGGGAGCCTTGAGCGTTGCGAGCGCCTCTTTGGCTTTGTCGATCCACTTTTGTTCGGACGCGCGGGTCTCCATCTTCAAAAACTTCTCGTAGGCAGCGATCGCCTTCGGGTTCTCGCCTCCCATTAGGCGGTAACTTTCGCCCAACCCGTAGTACCCATCAGCATCCTTCGGCTCGAGCTTGCTGTACCGTTCGTAGGCATTGGCCGCGGTCTTGAAGTCCGAGACTTTTCGAGAAGCTCTTCCGAGATTGTACCAACCGGTCGAGAACGCGGGGTCGGCTTCAACCGCAAGCTTGTATTGGGCAACAGCCTGGTCGCGCTTTTCCTGCTTAAAGAGCGCGGTGCCGAGGCCATTGAGTGCAGGCGCCCAGTTCGGCGTCGCAACGAGCGCGTCCTTGTAGGCGGTAATGGCGGTGTCGAGTTGGTTGCTCTCGAGCGCTTTGTCTCCCCGCTCGAGCGCAGTTTTCGCAGTGGGCGAAGGGGTAACTGCCGCAAGGGCGGCGCTGACGATGAGAGCGAGCATGTTCATGTCGATCGAGCTCCTGACAAAAAGCAGACGGAAGTGGCCTAGCAAAGTTCAACGCAGAACGTCACGCGATCTTCCGGCCGATAAAGGGGGGAGTTCAAGCCTCGGCAATCAATCGCTTCACTTCCTTGACGACGTGAGCGGCGGTGATGCCGTACTGCTCAAGCACCACCTCGGCCGGAGCCGATGATCCATAGGTGTCAACGCCGATGGCGACCCCTTCGTCGCCTACCCACCTGTCCCAGCCGAAGGTCACGCCTGCTTCAATCGAGACCCGCACCGGCACCGACGGCAACAACACTTCCTCTCGGTAGGAGGCGGGCTGGGCTTTGAAGGCTTCCCAGCACGGCATCGAAATCACCCGGGTGGCAATCCCTTCGGCTTGCAGTATCTGCTGAGCGGCCAGCGCAACCTGGACTTCGCTTCCAGTCGCAAGCAGCAAGGCCGCCGGCTGCCCGGCCGAATCGGACAGCACGTAAGCCCCCTTGTGCAGGCCTTCGGCGCTGGCCAGTCGGGTGCGATCGAGGCCTTCGACCTTCTGGCGGGTGAGCACCAGCCCGGTCGGCCCTTCGGTGCGCTCCAAGGCCATGCGCCACGCTTGGGCAGACTCGGCGCCGTCGCACGGTCGTACGACGTAGAGGTTGGGCATCGATCGAAGTGCGGCCAGATGCTCGACCGCCTGGTGCGTCGGCCCGTCTTCACCCAGCGCGATCGAGTCGTGCGTCCACACGAATACCACCGGCAGATGGTTGAGGGCCGCAAGGCGAACCGCCGGCCTCATGTAATCGCTGAAGGTGAAGAAGGTCGCGGTGAAGGGGCGAAGTCCGCCGTGGTACGCGATGCCATTGGCGATGGATCCCATCGCGTGCTCGCGAACGCCGAAGTGAAGGTTGTTCCCCTTGCCAGTCTGCCCGTCGAAGTCGCCCGCGTCCTTCAGGCCGGTCTTCGTCGAGCCTGCGAGATCGGCATCGCCGCCAATCAACTCGGGCAGCTTCGCCGCCAACGCGTTGAGCACCTTTCCCGCGGCGGTACGGGTCTCGATCGCTTCGCCTGCCTTGAACACAGGCAGCAGCTGGTCGAAGCCTTCTGGAAGATCGCCCGCCTGAACCCGCTGCCAAAGCGCCGCGAGCTCGGGGTGCTTCACTTTGTAGTCGGAGTACAACTTTTCCCAGGCCGCTTGAGCCGCCTTGCCCTTATCGAGCGCCAGGCGGAAGTGCGTCATCGCCTCGTCGGGCAGGTAGAACTTCCGTTCGGGATCCCAGCCGAGCGCCTTCTTCGTCAAGGCGACCTCATCGCTGCCCAGCGGGCTGCCATGGGACGACGCTTTGCCCGACTTGTTCGGCGACCCAAAGCCGATCGTGGTCTTCACGACGATCAGCGACGGTCGCAAAGTGTCCGCCTTAGCTGCAGCGATCGCCCGATCGATCGCCTCGAGATCGGTGTCACCCTGTTGAACGGTTTGCACGTGCCAGCCATACGAGCCATAGCGCGCCTCGACGTCTTCGCTGAATGCAATGTTCAACGGCCCATCGAGAGTCACGTCGTTCGCGTCGTACAAACAGATGAGCTTGCCCAGCTTCAAGTGACCCGCGAGCGAAGCAGCCTCGTGGGTGAGTCCTTCCATCACGTCGCCATCGGAGATGAGCGCATAGGTGTGGTGGTTCACCACCTCGAAGCCGGGCCGGTTAAAGCGATGCGCCAAAGCGCGTTCGGCGATCGCCATTCCGACGGCGTTCGCATGCCCCTGCCCCAAGGGTCCGGTGGTGGCTTCGACCCCAGGCGTAAGACCGAATTCGGGGTGGCCAGGCGTCTTGCTGCGCCATTGGCGAAAAGCGAGCAGATCATCCATCGTCATCGGGTAACCGGTGACGTGCAGCAGCGCATACAGCAGCATCGAACCGTGCCCCGCCGACAGGACGAAGCGATCGCGGTCGAACCAACGCGGATCCGCAGGGTTGTGCCGCAGGTGCCTTTGCCAGAGCACATACGCCATCGGAGCGGCCCCGAGCGGCAGGCCCGGATGCCCGGAATCCGCCTTTTGGACGGCGTCAATCGCAAGCGTGCGCAGCGTGTTGATGCAAAGAATATCCACCGTCGAGGGCGAGTTCATGGCGGCGGCGATCTAACCCAGAAACCGCTTCTGGCAGACGAACTTATCCAGCGTCGCCGTCACCCGCGAGGTAGCTCAAGATGACCTCGTCGAGGCTCTTCTCGCTGATGAGATCTTCACCGAACAAAGTTTCAACACCGACTTCGTTGATCTTGGGGAGCTCTTTCATTTCGCGTGCGGCCACAACTTCGGGCGGCAGCACCTTGGCTGCGGCGGCGGCGGCAGTCGCACCCATTGCGGCGGCGAGGTTCTGCTGGTGGCGCACTTGCGCCGACTCGGCGTCGGTCGCGAGTTGGCCTGGTTGATAGCTGCGCTGCTTGGAGTCGATGTTGTCGTAGACGCCGTTGATCAAGTTTCGCAGCATTTCCTTGTGCTGCTCTTCCATCATCTCGCGCACCAGCTCGGCGAGATTTCCAGTCTTCACGATGTCGGCGTAGCCGGTCTTCTTCGACGCGAGGATGTTCCCTCCGACGAAAAGGTGCGTGATGATGTGGGGATTGGCAGCGCCCGAGTCCTCGGTTTGGACGTGGTAGACTTTCGCCTTGTGCTTAATGTTGTGATTGAAGCCGGTGACGGCTTTTTCGAAAGTTTTCGCCATGGCGGGAAGTTCAAGACGACGGTAACAGACGCGCTGTGAATGCCGCTAGCTTTTGACCGTTGCCAGCTGCTCGACCGTGTTGATGCTGTCGAGAACCGCCGCGTCCGAAACCTCGAGCGTACGCAACTGCCGCCCACTGACCAGCGCGCGCAGCGACGGGTTGCCGACGAGCAGGGGCCGCCACTCGACGCCCAACGCAGCGCGGTAGACGGCCAACAACGGCTCCACGGCAGCGCCGCGCATGAAACAGGTGACGTCTTCGTCGTGTGCGGCTGCTATCAGCTGTTCTGCAGCGGCAATGGTGACGAACGGCATGTCGCAGGCGGCTACCAGCACCCACGGCGTCCGTGCGCACAGCAGCGCGGTCACCAATCCACCCGGCGCTCCGCGACCTGGCTCGACGTCCTCGATGCGCCGCACGCCAAAGCGGTCGTACGCAGGGTCCGAAGAGACGATCAACGCATCGCGGCAGAGAAGACCCAGCTTGAGAACACGCTCGACGAACGGAACCCCGTTGGCGGTCAGGAGGCCCTTCGCCCTGCCGCCGAGCCGCTTGCCAGCGCCTCCCGCGAGGATCGCCAGCGTCAGCTCGGACTTCGCTAAGGTGCGTCCTATTCGCATGCCAACCTTATGATCTCATACCTGCAGGCGAAAACGCTGGCGCTCGCGGCGATCGAGCCTGGGCCGATCGAGCGGCTGCCATTGCTCGATGCTCAAGGCCATTACCTCGCCGAAGGCTTGGTCGCCCGCAGGGGATCTCCTGCCTTCGACAACGCAGCGGCTGACGGCTTGGCAGTCAGCTCGGCAGATCTAAAGGGGGCGAAGAAAGACGCCCCGCGGACTCTGAGAATCGTCGCTGAGCTCTTTGCCGGGTCGCCGTTGCCTGAGCGCGATTTGGCCGCGCACGAGGCGATGCGAATCGTCACCGGGGCTGCGATTCCGTTCGGCGCGGATGCGGTGGTCAAGGCCGAGCACACTTCTGATGACGGGCATCGCGCGTTCGTCTTCACCGCCGTTGATGCGGGAATGAACGTACGGCGACGGGGCGAAGAATACAGAGAAGGCGACCTGCTGTTGCCGCCGGGAACCCGGCTGGATCCAGTGGCGCTGGCGATGTGTGCGGGCGTCGGTCTGATGACAGTTCCCGTGCGGGCCTGGCCTCGCGTGTCATTTCTGATCGTCGGCGACGCACTCGCGCAGCCTGGGCAAACAGTGCAGGCGCACCAGATATTCGACACAAATTCGACGATGCTCGCCGCGCTCGCCGTCGACGCCGGCGCCGCGGTGATTGCCGTCGAGCAGTGCGCCGATCGCGACGCAGAACTGACCAACTGCCTCGAACGGCTGCTGTCGGATTCGGACTTGCTGGTCACCGCCGGCGGCAAACGCGATCGGGTCAAAACCGTACTGGCGCAGATGGGCTGCACGATGGGTTTCGACGGGGTGTCGATTCGCCCCGGTAAGACGGTGGGGCTCGCCCTGCTGCACCGGGTTCCGATCGCAGTCTTGCCCGGCAACCCCCTCGAGGCGGCGCTGACTTTCGACCAACTGGTTCGGCCGATGATTCTGAAACGGCATGGGGTCGTCGAGCTGCGACGCAAAATCCAGGTCTTACTCGAAGGGCCGCACCGCAAATCATTAGGGGTGACCGCCTTCGTTCCAGCACGCCTCGACGGGCAGAAGCTTCACCAGCTCAACCCGGCGGTCGGTCAGCTGCGGGGGTGGAACGGAGCGGAAGGGTGGCTGGTACTGGCTGCCGGGACCACCGATTTCACCATCGGAGACACGGTCGACTTCGAGTCCTTTGCTCACCCAGCGTACCAGGTAGTTTCGCACTTCACCCACTCCGAGGTCACGCGCTGAACATTTGATTCGAGCGATTTGACTCTCAGTCGCCGTTCCATACACTGCGGGCAATTCGTGGGGGCGCACCGCATGTCAGAGCAGCACAATCAGCCTCCTCCTCGCAGCAGCCGGCCACGGATCGCAGTGCCAATTCCGCCGTCGATGCTGACCCCGTCGCTGATACCGTTTGACGTGATCCAGGCGTACGAGAAGGAAGTCGCGCACGAAGAAGAGTGGGAAGCGCCCGACGACGAGCGCATCAACAGCGCCGACGAGCTGGGCGTAGAAGACGTAGTGCCGGATCAAAACCCGCGCGTTTCTTTCGTGGCACAGATCGCCGCGGACCCTGAAGTTTCGGTTCAGGCGCTCTCGCAGGTCGGCGAGTTCAAGGACCTGCCAAGAGCCTGCCTTGAAGCGCTCGCGAAGGGCGCGATGCAGTGCGATGTGTCTGAAGGCGAATACCTGTTCGTCGAGGGCGACCCCGCAGATTCATTTTATGTGGTGACGGAAGGCACGCTCGAAATCCTACGCCGCAAGGACGATCGCGAAGTGGCGCTTCGCCACCTCTCGCACGGGGAAGCGATCGGCCTTTTCGGCTTGTTCTCGGGGCAACAACGCGCGGCGTGCGCCCGGGCGATCGGTCATGCGGTGGTGCTGCAGATTCCGGCGGTCGCCCTGCAGCAGGTAATTGAGGGGGATGCCAGGCTGCATGACCGAATGGTCGGCTTCTACCAAGAACGGATCCTCGAAGGTTTTCTGGGTTCCAGTCGCGTGTTTTCCGACGTCGATTCGATTGCGCGCGCACGGATGATCGGAAAGTTTGTCGAGAAGCAATACCAGCCCGGCGCAACCGTGATGCATCCCGGTGAGCTGTGCAACCTGATCGGAGTGGTGACCCACGGCGCGCTCGTGCTCGAGGATCGCGCGCAGCGCGGGCAGGAGGCCAAACAGTTCGAAGTCACCCAGGGTCAGTTCATTGCAGTCACCAGCGCAATGTCAGGTCACCCCAGTCGTCTGCGAATTTATGCAGGCGAGACCACGAGTGTGGTGATGCTGGGTCACAAAGAAATGACGGAGCTGCTCAGAGACTACCCTGCGCTTCGCAACCTTCCGCGGGTGTTGCCCTCGCACACCCGATTGCTGGATCGCGATGTGTTCTGTGGTCACACGGGCGTTCCTGGGCTGTAGCGACGTCATCGGAACAACCGGGAGCCGGCTGAGGTTGAACCCGTCGTGAAGCCGACGCCCACTGCCTACAGCCTTGATCGCGGCAAGCTGTTGTTGCTGTTTGCGTTCCTCGTGCTGGGCATCGTCGGGTGGGACTGGCCGGTGCTCTGGCCATTCAAGCTGCTCGCAGTGATGGGACACGAGACGGGTCACGCGGTGGCGTCGTTGCTTGCGGGTGGTTCGGTGAAGGTCGTGTCGATCGCTGGCAACGAGTCAGGCGAATGCCTCTCGACGATTCCGACCAGTTTCGTCGCGCGGACCATCGTCTACTCAGCGGGGTACGTCGGCAGCGCAATCATCTCGGCGGTGCTGCTTTTGCTGACGTTTCGGTTTGACCTTCGACGGCTGATGCTGGGCGGCGCGTGCGTCTGGTTGGCGGTGATGGGCGTGTTGTACGCGCGCGACGCGTTCACGCTCGCTTTCTGCTTTGGGATGGCGATCGCCTTTGGGCTGGGTGCCCGGTTCCTGCCTGAGCAGGTCGTTGGCGTGGTGAATCTGTTCATCGCGTCGTTCACCGCGCTCTATGCCGCGATGGATCTCAAGGACGACTTGTGGAACGGCGCAGTGCGTTCCCGCAGCGACGCGCAGTTGCTCGCGGACATCACACTGGTTCCTGCTGTGGTGTGGGCTGCGCTGTGGACGCTGATGGCTGCGGCACTTTTGGGTCTGGGGGTCTTCGTCGCGATGAGGCGGCGCCAAGGCCCGGCCGCGCTTACGACCCAGCTGCCCGATCAGCTTCTGGGTCGCAGTCGATAGTCGCTAAACGACTTAAGGTCTTTGCGGAGCAAATAGGGGTTGAGTCTTCGCTCGCGTTCGAGGGTCGAGACCTTGAGCGCGCCATAGTCGTGACCAGGGTAGAGCGTCGTTTCGTCTGCAAGCGCACCCAACACCTTGTGGAGGCTGCCGAACATCGCGCCCACGTCGCTGCCCGGGAAGTCGCACCGACCACAGTGATCGACGAAAAGGGTATCGCCCGAGAAGAGAGCGCCGCCACACGACAAGCACTGCGAACCCGGTGTGTGTCCTGGTGTGTGAATGAAGGTCAACTCGAGTGGCCCGACTTTGACGCGGTCTCCTGGAGCGACGGGCTTGAGCGCGCCAACGAAGTCTTGAAGGCGGTCATTGAACGCGATCTCAGTCCGTTGGGCGTAAATCGGCACATCATGCGAGCGCAGCAGTTGGGGCACGCCATTGAGGTGGTCATCGTGCGAGTGGGTGAGCACCACTGCCGCGAGCTGCTTGCCGTCGCGCGCCACTTCGTCGAGCAGCGCCGGAACATCCCAGGCGGGGTCGATGACCGCGACCTCTCGGGCCGTGTCGGCGCCGACAAGGTGAATGAAGTTTTTCATCGGGCCGTAAGTCAGCTGGCGTACGTAGAGCATCTTTGGTTTCGTACCCTGTCATGTCGGTGCGCGCTCCCTTCCTTTGCTTCTTGTTCCTCATCAGTGTGGCGCGCGCCGCTGAGAAGCCCTGCATCACCTACAAGGCGCCTGCTTTGGTGGAAGACGAACGGCCAGTTCCGACGTCGATCACCGTTGGGCCGCAGGGAAGCGACTACGCGTTCAAGGTCGACTTCAACGGCATACCCTGGGGAGACGAGTGCGGAACGCGCTGTGCGAACACCACGATCTTCCTCGATACCGACAATGACAAGAACACCGGCTTGAAGATGCGTGATCCGAAAGCGTCGATCGGCGGAGCGGACTTGTCGATTACGATCCAGGGTGCGCGCGAATACAAGGACACCTCGTCGCAGTCGGTGCTGCGGATCCGGGTGAACCAGTTTTCGGAAGAATCGACCTCGGTCGAACAAAGCGTGTTGCTGGCGGAGCTCGACCTGCGCCGCGACCCCGAGCGAATCAACGCGGCTGAGAAGACGATCTACCTGTTAATCGACGCCAACATCGGCAGTTTGCCGGCGGCGGCGAAAGTGCGCGTCG
>JANOHG010000627.1:0-1881 GCA_031406375.1 Archangiaceae bacterium
CCGATCTCACCCGATGCGGGAAGTCTCTCGGTGAACGCGGACGCAGGCGTCGTCACAGACATGGTGACCGGACTCGTTTGGCAGCGCGACGCGTCCGCAAGTCCCTACGCCTGGGTAGACGCCAAGGCCTACTGCGCGGACGCAGGTTGGCGGCTTCCCGCGGTGATTGAGCTCCTGTCGATTGTGGATTACGGAAAAGACAATCCGTCCATCAACACCACCGTGTTCCCGGGAACTCCTTCAGTTTCGTTTTGGACGTCGTCGCCCAACGTCCTTGGTGCGGGTTTCGCGTGGCAGGCGGCTTTCACCTCCGGCGGTGCGGGCCCGGCCGGCATTGCGCTTACCCTACAGGTGCGGTGTGTCAGGTGAGCTGGGAATCGACCGTTCGACCCCTTGGCCCTTTCGGAGGGCCACGCAATGACGAATTATCCATTTGCCGCCCTGCCGCGTGTCTTGTCGGAAACGACGTTTGAAGGAGAAGAGGCGCAACCTGATGACTCGAGACGAGCGAAGAACGGCTGCGCGATGCATCGGCGGGGTCGCGTTGGGTGCCGCGATCACCGCCTGGTCCGCTGCGCCTCCGGACCGCTACACGATGGATGCTGGCACGCTGTTCGACACGAAGACTGAGCTGACCTGGCAGCGAAACGCCCAGGCCCAAATGTACAACTGGTCCGACGCGGTCAACTACTGCCCAACCCTTGGGGCAGGCTGGCGGCTTCCCACAATAAAAGAATTGCAGAGCCTGGTGGACATTCGCGTCTGGTACCCTTCCATCGACGATGGCGGTTTCCCCAACGCCCCAGCGACGCGCTTCTGGTCGTCATCGCCCTACGTCGCCAATCCAAGTGAAGCGTGGGCGCTGAACTTCACCTATGGCTACACCAACACGAGCAACATCATGGACAGCTGCCATGTCCGGTGTGTGCGGTGAGCATCGACATCGCGCCGTCGGGGGAAGGAAGTGTCCTCGACCTGCACCTGGTCGATCATCTCAGGCATTGCTCTGATCACGGGTGAACGGCCCGCAGCGCTACCAACAAAGGCGACAACCGCTCAGTCTTTTTCCAGCTGCAGCAAGGCGTCATCCTCTTCGACCTTACGGCCTGTGAGCAGGCCGGGGTTCTGGGTCAGCACGCGCCCATTGACGGGCGAGCGCAACTCGTATTCGGCGAAGCTCTTCGCGGTGGCGGCCAGTGTTTCTTCGACCGCGCGCACGCTGCCTCGAGCTTCCTCGAGACGTTTGGGCGCTCCCTCGAGGTCTTCCGCCGTCGCCCGCGCCTCGATCAGCTGCTTTTCGGCTCGGGCGGCGCTTCGTTCGGCTGCGGCGCGCTTCTTCTTTTTCGCTCGTTTCGCGACCTGCCTGGTGTTTTCGACCGCGCGTTCTTGAAACTTCACTTCGTTGCGGGCCGCTTCGAGAAGGGCAGCCGACGGCAGGCGCTTCTCAAGGCTGGCAACCAGATTCTTGGCCGCTCGGGTGTCGCTCTCCAGCTTGGTCATGCGTTGAGTCAGCTCATCGGGAAACTGCAACACCGCCAGCAGTTCGCCCGTCTTGACTGTTTTACCTTCGAAAACGAACACCCGATGAATGGTGCCGCTTAAGGGCGCTCTGATTTGGGTCGTTCCCCCAGCCAGCCACACGACAAGGCCCAACGCGAGGCAAAGCGCTCCCACCAGCCCACCGCTAATCATCAAAGTTCGGCGAGAAGTCGCCGCGTAGATCGATGGCAGCCGCTGTACGAGGTCACGAATTGAAGCGGGTACTGACCGCACGCGACTGGTCAGTTGTTCGGTGTCACGAATTGAAGCGAGTATGGATCGCGCGCGCCTGGTCAGTTGAGCGTTGTCTCGGATTGAAGTGAACACAGACCGCACGCGCCC
>JANOHG010000676.1:0-7048 GCA_031406375.1 Archangiaceae bacterium
CCGCCTGCAGCGCTTCGAAGAACACCATTTCCGCAGGCTCTGCTGCGTCGGCTGCCTCGATTGGACTGAGCTGTCAGGGCTCGTGTGAAAGCAAGACGTCGGCGTGCCTGGGCTCGTGCGCCGAGATTCAGGACAACACCATCAGCGCGACCACCGGGAAGACCGCGGTCCACGTGGGCATCAGCGACAGCTCTCCATTGCTTGCCCGAAACCGCATCGGCCAGACGGCGAATGGCGTGTTCAGCTCTTGCAGCGCCAACACGATGATTGCCGTGAATCTCGACGGCTCGGGAGCAAGACTGGTCAACAACATGATTTCCGGAGCTCCCTGTCAGACCGCAGTGGGAATCAACCAGATCAACGACGTGCGCACCGGCGACATTTCGATCGTGGCTCCGATCGTGCACTTCAACACCGTGGTGGCCTCGGGTGCGGGCCCAAGTCCGTTGGGGGCAATTAGCATCGCGCTGCAGCTCACCAGCAGTGCGGCTGTGCCAGCGGCAGTCACCCCAAAGGGCATCTACCGCAACAACATCCTCATCGCGGGACCTGTCTCAGGCTTGGGCTCGTCAGAAATCGTGGTGCGTGAGGGCGATGCGAAGTCAGATCCGGCCACGTTCTGGAACAACTTGCTCTTTGTCACCGGATCGATCTTTTCGCCGACGCTCTACGTGAATGAGGCGACCACCTTGATTACAAGCGAGGCGGGCGTGAACGGGATGTCTGACATCAGCTCACAGGGCAACATCCATTCGGCGCCAAGCTTTGTGAACGCGGCGGGCGGCGACTACCACATCACCAGCTTGTCGTCTGCGCGCGGAGCCGGCAACTCGACCTCCGTTCCTGCCGTCGATTTCGACTCCGATAACCGACCCAACCCCGTTGGCGGCAACCCCGACATCGGAGCAGACGAAGTTCCTTGACGCGTCGTGCCATCCAACCCGAGGAATTCACTTGCGATGAGTTGACACAAGGTGGGTACATGCCCCACCTTTGCCCCCTCGCATTTGGAATGTTTGGACTTAGAGGTTGGAGGCAGAAAAATGCAGCAGGAGAAGCGGGTTTTCGTTCGCGTTCCGGTGGCGCTCACTGCCCACTGCCGAATCGGTAATCGCTTCATCCGCGACACCATCGCGGACGTTTCGAATGGCGGGCTTTATCTGAAGACCCGCGAGCCTGCGCGAGAAGGAACCGCTGTTCGGGTCGCGCTCGCACTGCCGCATCAGGAAGGGCCTCAGTTCTGCACCCTGGTAGGAAACGTGGCGCGCGTCGACCGTGATCACCGCGGAATCCTGAAAGGTCTGGGGGTTCGGTTCTCTTCCGACGAGATAGGCTCGCCCGATTACGTTGCGCTGCAGACATTCATCAGCGGCGTCGATTCCGCCCCTGCTTAGTCGACCGCGACTTTTTCCACGCTCGAGCGGTAGATGAAGATGCGTTCGGTGTTGGTGCGGTTGTCCGCAGGCACGACGAAAAAGCCAATTCCTGACCCTCGGTGGTCTGATGAAAACCCAGCCAACTGGCGGCCGTCTTTGAAGGTGACCCGAAGTTTTTCGCCAGTCGGTGCAGGCGCCTTCTGACCTGCGGCCAACATGAAGAAGATCGCCTTGATGCGAGGGCGTGAGATTCGTTCGATGGTTCCAGGTTGCGCTTCGAGGCTGACCGTCTCGTCGCCAAGCTTGCTGTCACGCAGCAGCCCGCGCTTCACCTGCCCCTCGATGGTGTGAAGGATGACTCGATGCTCTCCCTTGATTTCGGGACCTCCGCCCTCGTCATGCAAAAGGTTCCCCGTCGCCTCGAACAGAGAATGATCGCGACCGGAAGAGACCGGCGCAAAGGGCGCAGCTGCCGCGGCCACCGGCGGCCTTGGAACAAACGGTACCCTGGCTGGGGCAGCCAGAGGCTTGGCCGGAACAAATGTGACCGGTTCCGGGGCAGAAGGCGGCGGAGGCGGGGGAGGCAGCGCGGGCGCCGCTGCGGTTTCGATGGTGGCCTCGGGAAGCGTCTCATCAAGTTCGGCTTCAATCGAGTCGTCCTCGAGCGCAATGCCTTGAATGACTTCTTCCGACGGGTCCAAGGTCTCAACGACGGCAAAGGCCGGCTCTTCGGCGAACGAGACCGAGGTGTCGCGGCGGGTCCACGCTTCGCCGGTGCTGTTGAGCTCCGTCATTCCAAGAAAGTCGGCGTTGCTCGCCAAGGGCACGCTTGCCTCTGGCTCTTCAGGCGGCAGTTCGATCGCGGCACGGGCAGTGCTCTGCCCGAAAGGATTCGCCATCGTCGCGAGAGTCTCGTTCTCGACCAGGTTGTCGGTCTCAATCGAGAACGAGCCCGTGTCCGGGTTTGATGTCGCGGGGAACTCGAGGAAGTCGCTCGTGTTGGCCAGCTCTACTTTGTCGGCGGCGTTCCCACTGAATTCCATCGGCACTTCGACTGGCAGCGGGTTGTCGTCGATGGCGACGTCAAAATCGACGGTCGGAAGCTCCACTTGTGCAGCGAGGTCGACGTCGATGATTGCAGGCAGTGGCTCATTTGCAATCGCAGGAGGCAAGTCGTTGAGCGAGGCCTCGAACCCCGTATGCGTCGAAACAGGCGGCTCGGGTTCGCGCTGACTGGGAATGTCACCGAACGACGCAGAGAACGTCGGCCGAATATCCACGTGAGGTTCCGGCGCGACACTCGCGTCGAGAATTGGATCCGTGTTGAAGGATCCTTCGTCAACTGGGTCCTCGACCTGAATCGAAATCGGAATGCTGGGACGCGGATCCGGAATCGCCTCATCAACAACGCCGGACATCGGCTCGAGCCCGAAAGACACCGGTTTTGAAAATGGTGGATACAGGTCTTGCGCGGTTGCCGAAATCGGCGCGACCATCGTGAGTGCAAGCGGGGAAACACCCGGAGGGAATACCTCTGCGACAAGATCCTCGGCGATCATGATCGACGGCATCTGGGGCGTCGCCTCTTCGATCTCTGGTTCGATGGAAACTTCGGTCGACTTCAGCGCGTCGGCGATCGGCGGCCGTGCCGCTTCGGCTTTACTCTCGAGTTCCGGTAAGGACTCAGCGGGCGCCATCGGCGACGAGGCATCGAGCAAGGTGACATCGTCATCGGTCACCTCCATCACTTCGTCTTCTCCCACCTCCAGCGGCGCGTCTTCTTCCGTCGCGAGAACGGCGGGTGGTTCAACGGCGCGAGGTGGTTGCCACCCTTCAACCGGGGGCTCAGCAGTAAACTGCGGCTGCGAAGGGGGCGGGTGAGCATGGCCCGATGGAGCGTAGTACTGGCCGGTACCCGGGTCGTACCCCTGTGGCCACTCTGTCTGCTGGGGATGTTCGGGCGCGATCCACTGGGGCACCGCGACAATCGCACTCGGGCCGGCAGGCTCGCGCGGGCTGTAGCCCAACTGCATGTTCGGATCGTGCGGCGCGACTGGCGCGTTCGGATCATACTGCGTGTTCGGACTGTGGGTCGCGTTGGGGTCGTACGGGTTCGGGCTTGGCTCCCCGTTCGGGCTGTAGCTCGCGGTCGCGTCGTACTGCGCATTGTGACCGGCGTTCGGGTCGTAGCCGGCGTTCGGGTCGTAGCCGGCGTTCGGGTGGTAGCCGGCGTTCGGGTCGTAGCCGGCGTTCGGGTGGTAGCCGGCGTTCGGGTGGTAGCCGGCGTTCGGGTCGTAGCCGGCGTTCGGGTCGTAGCCGGCGTTTGGGTCGTAAGGTTGCTGCGGAACGTAGTAGCCCGCGTTCGCGTCAGCGTATGGCTCTTGCGGTGCGTACGATGGATGTTGCGGCTGTTGTCCGTAGTACTGGCCCGTATTGGGATCGTAGCCGGGAGGATAGGCGTACCAGAGCCCATCTTCGGCGTAATACCCTTGCTGCGCCGTCATACCCAACTGGCCACCCAGATCGATCCAACGTTGTTCTTCTATGGATGAAAGGCCGGCGCTGTTCCTCTTGTCGTCGAGAAAGCGGAATTCGCGCATTGCAGCCTGCGTGTCGGACATAGGCGGGGCAACTCTAGGGTCGAAGAACAGAGCGGTAAACGATTCCTACTGGCTCTCCAGCATCCGTGTAACAGCGCACCCGCAAGCTTCTTTGGATCTGGCAATGCGTACTCTTTGGGCTGCACCGCCGCGAAGGCAAGGTACATCTCTTCCCATTGACGGCTCTCGCCCTTCGAAGCGGTAGGCGCGGCGGAAAAAAATGAGCGCAAGGGCGACCAAAGCCGCCGCAGCCTAGTGAACCTTTGGGTCAGAAACTCCAGCGATTGAGAATCCGTCCGAAGTCGGCGAGCTCTTCTCTTTTTTTCGGTTTCCCCAGCGAATCGACCAGCTTCTCGTTGATCAACGCGAGGCGCTTGCCCATCACCTGGGCGAGGTTGTGAACGACTTTGAGCGCCGCAATGTTGTCTTTGCCCAGCAACTGCTGAAATGGGCCGTTGTGAATCGCCAGGTACTTCACGTCGGTCACTGCGGCGGCGGTCGCTGATCGGGTGTCACCTCCAAGCAAGCTCATCTCACCCAGCACACTTCCGGCCTCGAGCGTCGCGAGCACCGCTTCGCGCTTGGTCACTTCGACCTTCCCGTCGAGAACTACGAGCAACAGGTCGCCTGGCTCTCCTTCGCGAAACAGCGTGGCTCCCTTCTTCACCGCTTTTTCTTCGGCGATCGCGATCAGCTCCTCGATGTTCGCGGGCGACAGCCCATGACACATCGGGATTCCCTGCAGCTGCTTGAGCAATGGGGTGGGCATGAGGTCCTTTGAAAATCAGATTCCGCGCAGAATGGTGGCCTTGCCGACCCGGCCAATCGCCAACACATAGGCAGAGGTGCGCAGAGGCAGTTTTCGGCTGCGAGAGATGGAAGCGATCCGTTCGTACGATTCTTTCATCACCTTCTCGAGCTCGTTGTTGACGCGGTCTTCGTCCCAGGTGAGGTGCTGGAGGTTCTGCACCCACTCGAAGTAGCTCACCGTGACGCCGCCCGCGTTGGCGAGGATGTCGGGTACCACCAGCACTCCTTTCTTCTCGAAAATCTCGTCGGCCTCGGGCTCACACGGGCTGTTGGCGCCTTCGACGATGATCTTCGCGCGCACGTCGTTGGCGTTCCGCCTCGTCAGCGCGCCCCCCATCGCCGCGGGGACGAGGACGTCGCACTCGCAGCCGAGCAGCTCTTCGTTCGAGCATGCATTGCCGCCGTTGAAGCCTTTGACGGTGCCATGTCGCTTTGCGTGGTCGAATAGCGCGGGGATGTCGAGACCGCGTGGGTTGATGACTCCTCCGTGAACATCAGAGACCGCGACCACGATTCCGCCGTCACCGTGAATGAGTCGCACCGCGTGACTTCCGACGTTGCCGAAGCCCTGCACCGCGAACCGCGTCGCTTTGACCTGCGAGCCGACGTCGCGAAGAATCTCACGGCAGATGTAGAGCAGCCCACGACCCGTCGCAGCCTCTCGGCCTTTGCTTCCGTAGAGTTCGATTGGCTTGCCAGTAACAACTGCGGGAGAATGCCCGTGGTACTTCGAGTACTGGTCCATGATCCACGCCATCACCTGGGGGTTGGTGTTGACGTCGGGCGCGGGGATGTCTCGGGTGGGTCCGATAATGTCCTGGATCTGATCGACGAATTTTCGGGTGAGCCGCTCGAGCTCCTTGAGGCTCATGTTCGTCGGGTCGACTTGAATGCCCCCTTTGGCGCCTCCGAACGGCAGGTTCACCACGGCTGTCTTCCAGGTCATCAGTGAGGCAAGGCCAAGCGTTTCGGTCGCATCCACCTGCGGGTGGTAGCGAAGGCCACCCTTCATTGGCCCGCGGCTGTTGTCGTGCTGGACGCGGAACCCCGTGAAAGTACGGATTTCTCCGTTGTCCAGCTCGACGCTGACCTGCACCTTCACTTCGCGAAGTGGGGTCGACAAGAGCGTCTCGATGCGCTCTCCCACATCCATGATCCGCGCGGCTTTCTGAAAGTAATACGTCGTCGCCTCGGCGGAGTTCATGTCTCGCTCCGGCTCGACCCTGCGCTTACTTGGTTCATGGCGCACGCACGATAGATTCGTGAAACGATGCCGTCCATGATTCGTGCCTCACAGCGGGGGTGGGTTCTGGCGGCAACCGCCTGTTCCCTGCTCATTCTTGCGTGTGGCACGCCTCCCGCTCCCCGCTGTCACGCGAGCAACTGTACGGGTTGCTGCGCTGAAGACAACGTCTGCGTCGAAGGCGCGAAGCAGAGCTTCAACGCCTGCGGCAGCAACGGCGGTAAGTGCCGCACCTGCCTGCCTCAGCAGACCTGCTCAGGGCTGAGCTGCATTGGAGGGGACGGCGGTGGCGGGGGAGGAGGAACCGAAGGAGGAACTGGCGGCGGAGGTGGATCGACTGGCGGCGGCGGAGGTGGAGCGACTGGCAGCGGCGGAGGTGGAGCAACTGGCAGTGGCGGAGGTGGAGCGCCTAGCAGCGGTGGAGGTGGAGGAACTGGCGGCGGTGCTGGTGGAGGGTCTGCGGGAACCGCCGCACTGGGCGATCCGTGTCTCGCCAATGGCAACTGCGCCAGCGGCTACTGCCAAATTCAAGGTTTCCAGAATGGCTATTGCACCAAGTCTTGTGTGACCCAGGGTGACTGCACTACCGGGATTTGTGGCCGTAATCCGTCGGGCGGAAACGTCTGTCTGAAGAGCTGCCCGACCGCGGGTCAGGCACCCGGCACCTGCCGCGCTGGCTATGTGTGCGAGAAATTCCAAAGCTCACTCGTCGGTTTGCCCGTTTGCTTCCCTGCGTGCGCAAATGCCAGCACCTGCTTAGGTGGTGCACTCTGCGACGCCCGCGGTTTTTGCTGCGGAGCAACTGGCGCGGCGTGCTGCAACAACAACACCTGCAACGCAGGCAACACCTGTGATGCGGTGACGAGGCACTGCAAGGTTCTGCCGGCAACCAACCGGCCGATTGGCGAGGCGTGCACCGTCAACGGCAATTGCGCCGGCAACATTTGCTTCCAGGAGATAACCACCCCCCCAGTCTGCTCACAGCCATGTTTTGCAGGCGGGTATTGTACGCAAGACTG
>JANOHG010000689.1:0-3655 GCA_031406375.1 Archangiaceae bacterium
CGCCGAGACGCCGCTGACGAAAGGCCTAACCTGCCTGCTCACCTGCGATGTCTGGGAGCACGCCTATTACATCGACTACCGGAACCTTCGGGCGAAGTACGTCGAGACCTTCCTCAACAGCCTGGTGAACTGGGATTTCGCGGCCGAAAACTTCAAGTAACAACCTGCGATCTGATGCGGCGGCGCTGGTCGAGCCAGGTGCTCAAGGCCATCGCCGCCGAGACGGGCAGCAGCAGCGACATCAGATTCGAATTCTGCTGATCGAACATCGGAAGAACCTTCAACAACAACCCGAGCGCAGCGGTCGCGGCGAGCGTCATCCACGCCCACCGAAGTCCGGCGCGAGCCCGATCGCTGCCGAAGATGATCATCAAACCCAGGGGCAGCAGTGTGAAGGTGATCGGGTTGATCAGAAACAGGTTCTCGTTTCGATGCGCGACCGTGTGGTTGGTGAAGAGCCCCACGGCGAATAGGAACACTCCCAGTGAGCCCCAGACCAGACCGATCAACGCGTTGAAGCTGCCCCATGCGAGCCGCGACAGGCGACCACCTCGGGTATTCCAGCGACATAGGGCGAAGCCGAACCCACCGATCAGACAACCCACCAGCAACAGACGCAACGTCCATTCTGGGGCCTGATCGGGGACTTTCGGTTTGGCTTGCGAGCGGTGGTAGTACGCCTTTCGCGCGACCGCAGGCTCGGGCTCGCCGTCGCGGCCCACCACCGTCAACTTGTCGAGCTGCCGTTCGAGCTCGTCGGGCAAGAACGCCTCTTCTCGCTCGGTGATTGGCCGATCGAGCTCGTCGTTCTGCAGGTAGTCGAGCACGAGGCTCATCGGCGGGCTGACGCTCGTGTAGCGCTGGGTCTGCTTTCGCAACGACATTCGGGCTGTCGTCGAAGTCGCCTTCAGCAGTTGGCCACCGAGCGCGCGATCAATCAAATCGCGTGGGCGCGTCGAGCAGTTGTCGTTGTAGTGGTGGTACAGGTACTCGCGGTTCTGCGGCAACACGTTGTCTGCCAGCAATTGGGCGAGCAGCACCCGTTGGCCCGGCGTGAGATTCAGCTCCTGAAGTCGCACGTCGCGGTCGTCCTGGCGGTAATACTCATAGGTGCCGGTGACGTATTCGGTGTCTGCCACCCAGAACTCGAGCCGACCTTGGACGAACTTATGGACGAAGCCGGTGCTGAAATCGAACATCCCGTAGTTGTAGAGACGCGACTGCCTCAGCCGGCGATCTTCGACCACCAAGGCGGTGTGACCCCACCAGCTCTCGAGGCTCGCTCCGGGGCCGAAGGTGACGAGCGTAATCGCCAGATCCTCGCCCTGACTCTGGCTGATGCCCCAGGGAACTGACTGGGTGAGCAGCGACGCGACGACGAATGAAAGCACCCCGGCCAAGTAGCGCCTTCATTCCCAACCGGCAAGCTACTGATTGAACCAGCGCCGCTCGCTCTCTTCTTCCTTCTTCTTCGCAGTCGCAACCTCAGTCGCCGTCTCGTTGGCAAGCTCAGGCTCGACCACGACGCTGGCCATCACCGGCAAGGTGGCGTCCTTCGAGCCTCCCATGAAGGTGATGTCTTGGGGGCTGTCGGGAATCCCCGCTGCCTTGAGCGCACCTGGGCCCGCAACCACCTGCGAGGTCGCCTGAGGAACAGGTGATGGAATCACCACTGGGGTGACAGAAATCATCGCGGCCGCAGGCATCTCGGAATCCGTTAGGTCCAGAGGAGCAGCGGCCGCCTCGTTAGGGTGCGGCTGAGGCACCTCCGGGGCGCTCGCAATGCCGTCGATCAACGTGTCGCGAATGAACCCGCCCACGGACTTTCCCGAGCGCGCCGCGGCCATGTTCAAGGCCTCGACCAAATCGGGTGTCGCGCGGAACGCCAGCGTCCGCACCGACGCGATCGTCAGCGTCAGTTGCTCCAGAGCGGCGCTCTGACGGGCGATGGAATAATCGCCCGCGTCGAGCATTGCTTTGATTCTGCGGGCAAGCTCGTCTCGCGTACTCCATTGGTCATCAAAAAGTATCGCCTCGGCGTCAAGATCAATTGGCATCAGGCTCATGTCGACCCCGAGCGTCACATCCCCAGAGATGAAAGATCAAGCAAGGTTCAACCATTGATGTAGGTGGGAATGAGGCATTGGGGCCTGCTATTGCTCAGATTCGACGTGATGACCGTGAAGGCCCCGCTCCTACTTCTCGTCCTCGCCACTGCCGCCACAGCCCAGGTTGATGCGGGCGTTGTGGCGCCACCGCGTCAGGTGCTGGTGCGCGCGGTTCCCGACCAGGTGCAGTTGGGCGAGCCCTTTGTCGTTCAAGTCGTCGTCACCCATGAGAAAGGTCAGCGCGTCGACGTGCGCACGTTGGGCGATCTGGGCGACTTCGATTTGATTGAATCGAGGCGCTCGCGAATCGACGGCGCGGATTCATCGACCACCACCTTCGATTTGAAGCTGGCTGCGTTCGTGATGGGGAAGCAGAAGACGCCCGATTTCACCTTTGAGGTGTTCGAGGAAGCGCTGTTTGGGACCTTCGTCGCACCAGGCACCGACCTCGAAGTTGTCAGCTCGCTGCCCGCGGACGTCAACGAAGACCAAGCGGGCCTTTTCGACATTCGTCCTCCTGCGGAAGTACCCATTCGCACCTGGAGGTTGTTGATCCTGATCGCGGCCCTGATCGCTGCAGGCGGCATGGGCTATGCCCTCTTCAAGTACCTCAAACGGCCTCGCCCCATCGTTCCAGTGAGCGTGAAACCACGGGCGCCACTGCACGTGCGCGCGATCGCTTCGCTCGATGCCTTGCGCGCGCAAGATCTTCCAGGCAAAGGACGGTCGCGCGAGTTCTACTTTTTGCTTTCCGAAACCCTGCGCGGGTACCTGGGCGAACGCTATGCATTCGAGGCACTCGAAAGCACCTCGTCCGAGTTGCTTGACAGCCTTCGCACGCTTCACACCCCTGGGCTACCGATGAAGGAAATCACCGCCTTCGCCTTCGAGTCCGATCTGGCCAAGTTCGCGAAAGCGACCCCGTCGCCAGACGAGTGCAAGGGTTCGTTGGAATTCGCTTACCGGGTTGTCTACGCAACCTCTTCCTCTTCACTCGGTGCGCCTTCGCCGGCCGATGCCAAACGACCTCCACAACTTCCATAGCCCTCACGCGCTCTGGCTCTTGCTGGCAGTGCCATTGATCCTGCTCTGGGCATGGGTCGAACGAAAGCGCCGTGCGGTGCTTCGGTTCTCGGCCGCGACCGCCCTGGTTTCCAACGGCCGGGGCCTTCGCCCATGGCTTCTCTGGCTGTTGCCAGTGATGAGAATGCTCGGCGTCGTTCTTGCGATAGTCGCGCTCGCCCGCCCACAGGAACGCGACGCGCGGGTGCGAGATCTGTCGGTCGAAGGAATCGACATCATGATTGCCTTCGATCTTTCCACCTCGATGGAAGCGGCGGATTTCCGCCCGCAGAACCGCCTTCACGTCGCCAAAGACGTATTGGTCGAGTTTCTCGGAGCGCGCAGCAACGATCGCATCGGCCTCGTTGTGTTTTCTGGCGCCGCTTACACCCAGGCCCCGCTGACGCTCGACTACGGCGTGCTGAAGGAAGTCGTCAAGCAGCTGCGCACGCGCGTGCTCGAAGATGGCACGGCAATCGGCGACG
>JANOHG010000782.1:0-3808 GCA_031406375.1 Archangiaceae bacterium
AGCTGCCGTTCATAGGTCTGCACCACCTTCGGACCAATCCCCGACACATCGCGAAGCGCTTGCGACGTCTTCGGCCGCGCCTGCGCCAACGCAACCAGCGCCCGGTTGGTCAGAATCCGAAACGCCGGCACCCGCCTTCGGCGTGCTTCGTCGAGCCTCCAGCTGCGCAAAGTGTCGACGAGCGCCGCGCTCGCACCCGCGACGGGCAGCGGCACGGCTGGCCTGCTCGCTCGGCGCTTTTCCTTCCGCACGCGTACAGGTCGCGCGCGGGGACTCGCTGCACGCTTGGCGGGAACAATCGGTGATGGAAGCCGAACCTGGGCGGCGCCCAACTGAGCACCCGCCGCCGGAAATAGGCGATGAAAGGGAATCCGGCGGCCGTCCTTTTCGAACGAATCGTCCTCGACGCGCACCTGGCCTCCGCGCACCAACCCACCCAAAAGGCGTTCGAACCGTGGACGCGCGGAAGGCTCGTCGCCAAGCAGGTCTCGACACAACCGGCCGCTGGCCTGACCTGGGTTGGCGATGATGCGCCCGAGCAGCTGCGACAGCACCCACTGCTCATCCGACGACGGCGCTTCGAAAAGGGCCCCCACACAGTCCTTCGGTGCGCACACGTCGCACAGACCACATGGGGTGCCTGGATCTTCTCTGTCTCCGAAGTGCCGAACCAACCCGACCATTCGACAGCTGTGACTCTCGGAGAACCTGGCGACGAGGGCCAGCTGCTCTTCTCTGCGTTTGCGTTGCGCGGCGTACGGCAGCTGCCAGTCATCGCCGCCGCGCACCAGGCGATCTTCAGTGACCCCTTTGACGCCCCCGTGGATCCAGAGCTTCTCGAGCGCGGTTTCGAAGGTGTCGATCTTGATTCGCGTGCGACGCCGCAGCGCTTCGCTGGCCTGTGGCGAATCGTCGAGCGCGCGCGAGAGCTTCTGCAACACGCTGTCGTCAGGGTAGTCGCGCTCGAGGAAGAACTCGTGGGTCTTTCGATCGGCGAAGTGATGCATCAGAACAGCGCGAGACGGCTTGCCATCACGGCCGGCCCGTCCGATTTCTTGGTAGTAGGACTCGACGCTGCCCGGAAGCGCGAGGTGAATCACAGTACGGATGTCTGCTTTGTCGACGCCCATTCCGAACGCGACGGTGGCGACGACGACGTCAAGCTGACCGCTGAGAAAAGCGGTTTGCACCGCGTCACGAACCGCGGGCGACAACCCAGCGTGGTACGCGCGCACCCGGTGTTCGGCTTCGAGTTCCTCAGCGACCGCTTCGGCCATCTTTCGCGTGGGCGCGTAGACGATGGCCGGAAGCCGGCCCCGCCCATTGAGCCAGGCACGGGTGCGCGCTGGACGTTCGCGCGGCTGCACTTCGAGCGCTTCGATCGCCAGATTGTCTCGGCGAAATCCGTGGATGAACTGTTTTGCCGATGCGCCCATTCCGAGCTGTTGAACGATGTCGCGCTGCACGGCCGGCGTCGCGGTCGCGGTGAGCGCGACAATCGGAGCAGGTCGAAGCATCGGGAGTCGTTCGCGCAGCAACCGATAGTCGGGACGAAAGTCGTGCCCCCACTGCGAGATGCAGTGCGCTTCGTCGATGGCGATCAGCGCGAGTGGGCGACGGGCCAACAGCTCGGGGAAATTCGGTACGCCCAGACGTTCGGGAGCGATGAAGAGGTAGTTGAGCTTGCCCTCGAGGTACTCGGCGCAGACGCGCCGCGATTCGGTGCGGTCGCGACCCGAGTGAATCCGCTCGGCGCGAAGCCCAAGTGCAGCCAAGCGCGCGACTTGATCTTCCATCAGCGCAATCAGAGGGCTGACGACCAGCGTCGTGCCGCCCCGCGCCAGCCCGGGCAGCTGATAGCACAGTGATTTTCCGGCACCGGTTGGCATCACGAGGAGAACGTCGTGGCCTGCAGCAGTGGCTTCACATACGGCACGCTGGTGCGGGCGGAAGGTGGAAAAACCGAAACGGTCGCGCAAGAGGACGTCGAGTAGGCGCGAACTGGTCGCAGCCGGGGTGTTCGTCGCTGCGGCGGGTCGAACGATTTGCGATGCAGCCAGGGATGCGATTGTTCCCCTCGAAGCGGGGCTGGCACACGCTTGAAGAGACCACGCGCCGGCGGGCGGCATTCCGCCAATTATTCCGGTCGCCCGCGATACTTCCGTCATTCCGCCACGGCGTTCCGATTGGGCCAGAGCGACAGTCTCGCCCGGTTTCGATGAGTCCGACGCCGCGCGACCATCGGCAGACATTCCAGTCAAGGGTGCTCTTGTTCGAGGGACTGCGTCGTTCGTCCCTCGATGGTCGCGGTGGGAGTCCGTGCCAGCGGGCGTCGGCGAAGCCCCACGCGGCGGAGGCGGTGGGCCACCCAACCCAGGCAGATGCGACGGCACCCGCCCCACCACCGCCTCGACGTATTTCTCAACGCGCTCGATGAACGCGGGCAGCTCGCCTTCGCCGCGCGCGATGCCGTGCAGTCTGGCTTCCCACTCACCCGTCATCGCGGCGCTCTTCACTTCCGCATCAACGACCGAAATCAAACCGACGCCACGTTCCGTCGCCTGCAACGCTTTTCCATCGCGAACGACGTACCCGCGCGAGAGCAGCGTCTCGATGATGCTCGCGCGAGTCGCCGGAGTTCCCAGGCCGCTGTCCTTCATCGCGTCAGACAGTTCCTTCTCATCCAGCGTCTTGCCCGCCGTCTCCATCGCCGTCAGCAGCGTTGCATCGGTCAACCGCGGCGGCGGTCGGGTTCGCTTCGGTACTGCTTTCGCCTCGAGCACGCGCTGCGGCTGATCTCGCTCGAGGCCAGCTGGCAACATTGCGTCATCGCTTTCGCCTGGAGGCCGCGCTTCACCCACATCGAGCACCTTCCATCCAACCTGTTCAATCGCAGTTCCGTGGCTGCGGTACCCATCGACGTGCGAGGCCTCGTGAATCTGCGTCAGCACCACCGTCGCGGCCCAGACGAAGTCTGCGTGCCACGCTTGCAACAGCCGTCGGCACACCAGGTCGTAGACCTTCTGCTCGCCATCATTGAGCGCCCGGCCAGCCGCGGAACCGGTCGTGGGAATGATCGCGTGGTGATCGCTGACCCGACTGTCATCGACGAACCTGCGCGACAGCGGCCGGGTGCCGCTGCCTTCAGCCAGTTGCTTTTCGAACGGCGTGCGAATCGCGTCGACGACCGCACCCAGCGTTCCTGCAACTTCGGTCGACAGGTGTCGGCTGTCGGTGCGTGGATAGCTGAGCAGCTTGTGCTTTTCGTAAAGCGCTTGCGCGAGTTCCAACGTGCGCTGCGCTGAGAATCCATACAGCCGATTGCAGTGTCGTTGCAGCTCGGTGAGATCGTAGAGCAACGGCGGCGGAAGCTTCTTCGTCTGCGAGGTGATGGTGGCGATGCGTGCTTCGCCCTTCAGTGCGCGGGCTACCACGGCGTGGGCTTCGTCTCCTGAGACGGGCAACCGCGTCGGGTGCGCGGCATTTCCGGGTCGAAACCAGGTGCCACGGTATGCGGCCGCCTCGCGAGGCGAGAAGGTGGCGACGACCTCGAAATAGTCCTCAGGGACGAACTGGCGAATCGCCAGCTCGCGCTCGACGAGCATCGCCAAGGTAGGGGTCTGAACCCGCCCCACCGAAAGCGGCGCTTCGAGCGCCAGCCCGTACGCACGAGAGAGGTTCATGCCAACCAGCCAATCAGCGCGGCTGCGGCCGAGGGCAGCCGCGGCGAGACGGTCGAATTCCCCAGCCGGGCGCAGCAGACGAAAGCCCTCGCGAATCGCGCTGTCGGTGAGCGAAGAAATCCACA
>JANOHG010000800.1:0-4625 GCA_031406375.1 Archangiaceae bacterium
GATCGAGTTCAGTCTCGCGCTCGAAATTGCCGCGAACTTCACGTGGATGTCTGGCCTGCTCCAACCCTGCGAATTTCGATCCCCGCCAGTTCCTGCTTCGAGCGGCCGCAAGAACTCTGGTGCCCGTCGTCTTCGGAGCAGGCCCGCAGGCTGCAATGAATGCTACACAAACTGCCGCCAGCCTCACAACGTCGCCCCGCCGCAGACAATTGGGTCCTTGCTACCAGCAACGTACCCAAACAGAACGCACATTTCCGCCGGGAAGGTGAGGGCGTTGTCTGACGTGTTGTTCCAGGTGCAAGTGATGCGCATCGTTCCCCCACGCGTGAGCAGTTTTGGGGCCGTCATGTAGAGATCGACTGGAGGCGTGTCTCGGTACTCAGCCTTCCAGGTGTCAATCTTATACACGGGCTCTTCAACTCCGGACGCCGACACATACTTCACCTCGAACTTTGAACCCCATTCATGCATGTGGCCGCCAAGCAGCAGCAGCCGCAAGTCTTGCGCGACCGGACAGTCGAACGTCGTGGTTGCGTTCTGCGCGCGGGGGGGATGTTTATCTGGTCGGTGGTGTTGATGAGCACCGAATCCCAGCTCGTTACCTCTGCGATGGGCAGCTTTCGAACTCTCACCACGTCTTGAACGCGAATCGGCACTTTCCCGGTGTTGACATAGTGCGATTGGACGACCAGCTTTTTTCCTTTCGGCAGAAAGCTGCCGTGGCCCGGGGGCAGCTTGGTGTCGGCAATTGAGAGCAGGCTGTAGTCCTTCATCGCCTTGGCGTCCGTGCAATCAACCACCGTGCCTGGCGCGTTTGGCTTCAGCGGCAGGAGCAGCACAGCGTGATGACCGAACTTACTCTGTGAGGTCTCCAACAAGTCGAAGGCGGTGTCTTCACCGTCGTAGATGACATCGGTGCAGAACATGATTTCTTGCCCGGGCGGCACCTCCATTTCCGCGCCGAGCACGTCGAAATGTGTGCTGTCAGCTTCTGGAAGCTTGTTGCGCAAATCGAGCGCAACCGGCTTCGCAACTTCCGTTCCACAGGCTGACACCCCAAGCAGTAATCCAAGGACCAAGCGTTTCATCGGCGACCCTCCTCGCAAGATGCGGTCGCCTCATCGGACGTGCTCTGACATTTGTCAATGACATTCGTCAACGACGTCGGGGGCGTGCGATTTTACAAGGGTTTCTTGAGCAAACCGAGCACGTCATCACGGGTAAACGGCTTCTCAAGCAGGACATTGTCGATGCTCGCGAGAAACTCTTCAATCTTGTTCGTGAAGGCGCCACCGCTGATGAAGACAAGCTTCTTGGCCTGGTCGGGGCGGGATTTTAGCAGCCGCGCGTAGACGTCGGCGCCGCTCATTCCCGGCATCATCAGATCGCAGAGCACGAGCGCAAACTTTTCCCCTTCCGCTTCGACCAGCTCTGCGCCTGACAGGCCCGAGTGCACACACGTCACTTCGAAGCCCCGCAGCATGCGCTTCAATCCGCGGCCTACGTGGACGTCATCGTCGATGACCAGCAGCCGGCCCGCAAAGGGCGTAGTTGCGGGTTGAAGTCGTGCGGGCGCGACGACAACGCCATCGAGATTGGGCGGCAGCACCACTTCGAACGTCGTGCCTCGCCCAAGCTCGCTCTTCACGAGAATGCGGCCTCCCATCCGCGAGACAATCGTCTCGCTCATCGACAGGCCCAGCCCCGTTCCTTTGCCAACGCCTTTGGTGGTGAAGAACGGTTCGAAAATCCTGGCCAGCGCAGCGGGCGCAATCCCTGGCCCGGTGTCTTGAACCCAAAGCACGGCGTTTCCTGCCGCATCGGTGGAGGTACCGACCGTTATTTCCTGAAGACCACCGCGTACCTCTTCGAGGGCATGGAGCGCATTCTGAAGCAGATTGAGCACGACCTGGCCCAACCGAGATTCATTGCCGCGCACACTCGGAGTTGCCTGATAATCGCGGATCAACGTGCCACGGTGCTGAATCTCGTTGGCAAGCATTGCCAGTGACGACTCAGCGACCTTCTGTAGGTTGAGCGCGGCGACAGTCTGTTCATCGGCACGCGACAACTGCTTGAGGTCGCGCACGATGGTACACACCTTCTCGGCGCCGCCTTTGGCCTCGAGCAAAGCGGCTGATACTTCTGGGCGATCGCCATTCAACTCATCGATTGCGAAGCTCAGGTTCGACAGAACGTACGCGAGCGGGTTGTTGATTTCATGTCCCACTCCGGCCGCGAGGTTTCCCAGCGCAGACAGACGTTCCGCGCGCGCGAGCAATGCTTCCATTCGTTTGCGTGCGGAAATGTCGTGCCCGAACACTCTGAGGTTCGTGCTGTCTGGGATGCGCGAAACGGTGAGGTGGAAGTCGCGCTCGGTCAACGAGATGTCGACGTGCACGGTAGACAACAAGGGTTCGGCGAGTGCGGCTTTCACCGCCATCGTGACCAATAACGACGGTCCATTGGCGGTGGCATTGAGAAGGTGCCGCGCTGCCGGATTCGCCCAAACGACGACGCCAGCAGGCTCGACCTCGAGCAGCGGATTGGGGTCGAAGATCGAAAACGAAGCAAGCTGAACGAGGATTCCTTCGGTTTGCTTGTTCTCAGTTACGTCGCGAAACGAAACCAGCATCGAGGTCGCTGTTGGCGATTTCTGCAACTGCGCCGAAACCCACCTGGGTAGGTCGTCCAGCGAGGTTCGAAAGTCGACGGTCTGCGGGGACTTTTCTTCGTCGACTTGTTCGATCAGTTCGGCGACACACGCGATGCCCTCGACAGGAATCGACTCAATCAGCTTCCGGCCAACCACCTCGTTCTCGCGATGCCCGAAGAACGAGCCGCCGCACCACAGCCGAACACACGTTCCGGAAGCGTCTACCTCGGCCGTAGCGTGTGCGGGCACCATCGGTACGCGTGCGGCGCCCGTCAGCCGCAACGGTGTCACCAATTCCAGCGCGTCGGCCTTCAGTAGGTCGAGCAGCGTCCCAGACCCGGACGCTCCAGAACCCAAAGCGACCAGCTCGGCCGCGACCGCGTGTGCGACGGTCGTTGGCAGACGCCGCGAGACCAGCACCGCGTCACCCGCCCTTTCGGTGGTGAAGAGAACGAGGCCAAGCTCGCTTTCTCGAGTGCCCACGTGCTCGGCGAGCGACGTTCGCAATGCCTGTTCATTACAATGACTTGAATAGAGTGACGTGACGTCGGCCGCACCCGAGAGCACCGCCTGTAGCGCTGCCTTATAGTTTCCGTAAAACGTCTGGCTTGAAAACAAGTCGTCGGGGGGCAACCCGAGCGCCGTGAGGTGCGCTTGGGCCAGGCGATAGCCCCCAGCAGATGCAGGGTCCACCCAGGCTGCGCGAAGCCCACGCAGTTTCTTGGGCGTCAGCTGACGGCTCGCTAGCGCGACGAGCGCGGCGTGGTAGCCGGTTTGCCCTCGCCGCCAGGGCTCGAAGCACGCCCAGGTGTGCTCGGCGGCCGCCGAACGGATGGTCGGTGGCGCCCAGGCGACGTCAAAGCTTCCGTTCGCCAGGCGCTTCTGCATTTCGTCGTAATTCGGTGCGACAGTCAGCACCACCTGGCGGCGCATTCGCAGCGAAAGCACTTGAACGAGCATTTCCCCACGAACATGTGCTTGCACGCTGCCGGTAGACGGAGACACGAGCAGTTCCAGCACAGCGCCACTCATTTCAGCTCCTGACTGCACGGCCGGCGAGGCCGTTTCGGCACACCCTCAAGCCATCTTCTGCGCAAGTCGCGCTGGCTTTTGCGTCAAGTCGTCACAAGTTCATCAGCTGGCAGAGCGGCAATCTTAACCAATCATGACCGCATCGTTAGCGCCGCCGCGGTTTTCGTTGCCACCGTCGACTTTTTTTGGCGCCATTGCGAACGTCGCATGGTGGTCCACATCCCCGGGTCGCCTGTAGGCAGTTGTCACCGCATTGGGGACGATGTAGGGGTCGGACTCTACCTCGTAGACGGCCTACTCGAGCTGCAACTTGATGCGGCTGGCCTCGTCGGGGCGATTCAATCGCGTGTAGCAGCGCATCTGGTTGACCATCACCGACCGTCGCCAACGCGACTCAAGACTCGAGCTGGAAGCCTTGTCAGCCAGCCACACGTCTGCCCGCCTCAACGCCTCTTCGCAGTTGCCTTCGTCGGTGAGCTTCCCAATGTCTCGTGACCGCGTCTCGCGCAGCGTCGACGCGGCCGCAGCAAAGGGGGCCTTAACCGCCTGGGCGACGCTCTTCAGCCGTTGCTCGAGGCCCGCCAACGACAACACCGACGCCTGTTCATCTTCAGCGGGCGGGGGCGCTTCGTACACCGGCGCCTCATCTGCTGAAGCCGCAGGGACGTACGGCATCGGGTTGGGCGGTGCGACGATTCCTGTCTTCGGCAGGTTCGGTGGTGCGGCCCATTCGTCGTCGGGGTTCAAGTAGGTCGGAGCGACGCTCTTGTCTTTTGCTTCGTGGAGCGCCTCGGTGACGGACGTCGGTGGGCTGGCGACATGTGGTTTCGGCGAAGCAGGTGCTGCGGGGGCCCACGCCTGTTCGCGCAGCTGACCCTCACGCCACTCGACGCTGCGGCCAGCCTTGAGCGTCATTCGCGTTCCCGGCGCTTTGATC
>JANOHG010000805.1:0-2538 GCA_031406375.1 Archangiaceae bacterium
GGGCGACCGCGTGGTTGACGCGACTGATGACCATGCTGGCTCCTGCCACCCAATTGTCGGTGGCCGGTTGGTACAGCTCGATGGATGGAAGGCTGGTGGCCGTGGTGTTGGCACCTCCGACAGCCAGCACTTTGCCGTTCGGCAAAAGAACTGTTCGGTGCAGGCGCCGCTTGATCAGCATGTTTCCCGCGGCCGACCAGGACGAAGTGGCGGGGTCGAAGAGCTCCGAAGTACCGGGATGAACCCACGCGTCGTCCACGCCTCCGGAGATCAGCACTTTGCCGTTCGGCAGGAGATTGGCGCTGTGCGAGTGACGCGGGCTGGGCATGCGTGACGTCGGCTGCCATAGCGCTTGAACTGACGAAGCTGGGTGGGAGTCAACCGGTTCGCGCCGACAGGCTCCAAACGCCAGCAGCAACAAGACGGTACACAGGCCACGTGAAGAGGTTTTTCCAAGCGACCAGCACTCGTCCGTTCGCCCACTGTGTTGCGCTGTTCGCGGTGTGCGCTCCAGCGCGTCTGCGGGCTGACGCCGACGCGCCGCGAGTGAAGCGAAAGTCAGAACCAGCGCGGATAAAGGGTGCACTGCGCGCTTCTACCCGCATTGGGTGCCAGCGTCTCGCAGCCATCGGATCGCACAGAATCGGGGGCAAGACACGGGTGCTTGCGGATAGAACAGATGAATGGGCCGATTCTTGTGCGTCGCGTTGGCGTTGCTGATTTCCGAGACCGCTCGCGCGTCAGCACCCCCACCTACACCTCCTCCGCCTCCCCCGCTGCCTCCGCCCGCGGAATTCCTGGCGCCTCCTTTGGTGCCCTCTGATGCCATCGAGTGCGTCCCCAGCTGCCGCGCCGGCTTCTTCTGCTACCAGGGCCAGTGGACGGGATCGTGCAATCCACCCTGCAGTCTGGCCGAGCGATGTCTCGACAGCGGGCAGTGCGTTTTGGGCCCTGACGGACCGCTGCCGTCGCCCGAGAAACCGCAAGGCCCGCTCGTCAGCACCGACGGTGAGCGCGCGCCGCCTAGGCACTGCGATGGGTGTGAGCTTGCGCGTTGAGAACTGACCGCACCCATGAATTCCTACCCATTGAGGTTGTCGGCGCAGTTCGTCACCCACGAAGTCACCAACCAGCCGCCGCCGCTCATCTACGATGCGTGGGAAACCGACTTGGTTCTGCGCGAAGCGATTGGGCGTGAGGGCGGCGGGTGGTGTGAAGCCGAGCTGTCGACCTACGGGAAGCTCGTCGGCGAAGAGTTGATGCTGCTGGGCTTCGTCGCGAACGAGAACAAGCCGAAGTTCAAGCCGTTCGATCGCTTTGGAAATCGAATCGACGAGGTGGAGTTCCACCCCGCATATCACCGGCTTATGGAGGTCGCGATTGCGCACGGTGGCACCGGGTTCGCGTGGAACAACGCCGCGAAGCCGGGCGCCCACGTTGCGCGCATGGGGTTGAGCTACCTGCATTCCCAGGCGGATCAAGGCACCGGCTGCCCGCTGACGATGACCTACGCGTGCGTTCCGACGCTGCGACAACAGCCTGAGCTGGCGAAAGAGTGGCTGCCTCGGGTGACATCGAATCGGTATGACCCGCGCTTCATTCCCGCGTCGCAGAAACACGGCGCGACGGTCGGCATGGGGATGACTGAGAAGCAGGGAGGCTCGGACGTGCGGGCGAACAAGACGCGCGCCGAGCCGGTGGGACCCAGCGGGGCTGGGCAGCTGTACACGCTGGTCGGACACAAGTGGTTCTTTTCGGCGCCGATGTGCGACGCGTTCCTGGTGCTCGCGCAGGCGAAGGGAGGCTTGTCTTGTTTTTTGCTGCCGCGTTTTACTGACGGTGGCGAGCGCAACGCGATTCGGATTCAGCGCCTGAAGGACAAGCTGGGCGACTGGAGCAACGCTTCGTCCGAGGTCGAGTTCCAAGGCGCGCTGGCGCGGATGTGCGGCGAAGAGGGCCGTGGCGTAGCCACCATTCTCGAGATGGTCGCGCTCACCCGTCAGGACTGCATGATTGGCTCGAGCGGGTTGATGCGGCAGGCGCTGGTGCAGGCGATTCACTATGCCAGGCACCGCAACGTGTTTGGAAAGCGGCTGGTGGATCACCTGCTGATGCAGAACGTGCTCGCGGATCTCGCGCTCGAGAGCGAAGCGCACACCGCGCTCACCGCCAGGGTTGCGCGTGCGGTCGATGCGGGTGCGCGAGATCCGAACGAAGCCGCTTTTTGCCGCGTCGCGACATCGGTCGGAAAGTATTGGGTGTGCAAGCGGGCTCCTGCGTTCGTCAACGAAGCGCAAGAATGTCTGGGCGGCTCAGGCTACGTCGAAGAATCGAATCTGCCTCGGCTGTACCGGCAGGCGCCGCTCAATTCGATTTGGGAAGGAAGCGGCAACATTCAGTGCCTCGACTTCCTGAGGGTGGCTTCGCGCGAACCTGCGGCGGTCGCTGCGCTGGTCACCGAAATCACCGCCGCGCGTGGCGGCATTGATGATCTCGGTTTGAATCTGGCAGAGACAACGGCGCTGTTGAATGCGCTGG
>JANOHG010000809.1:0-3481 GCA_031406375.1 Archangiaceae bacterium
TTGCATTCAGAACCAGGTGACCATTGCCGGGAAGGTTTTACTCCAGAACAAAGTGGTCGGCGCGATCATCACCGGCGGGCAGGACAACGTGCAGGCGGTTGCGGGCCAGATGCTCGGCTTCTTTGGTGAGCTGGGCTGCCAGTTTCCACAGTTTCCGTATATCGCCCACTCGCGAGGGTGGACAGCGGAAGACATGGAACGAAACGTCGCGAGCGTGCAGGCAAGTGCCGACCTGAAGGAAGCGTCGCGAGCGCTCGTCGATCGCGGCATCAATCTCGCCGGCCGCCTCATCTCTACCGAACCGCCGCCCGTTCCTCGCGCGGGACGTAAAGGCAAAGGGTTGTCCGTTGTCTGAAGCAGTCGGCTCAGGCAGTCGCAATCTAAAGGTGACCGATGGAAATGCAACGAAAGCAGAAGAAGCAGACTCACAGCGCCCTTCTGCTTCGCGGCGTGAACGTGGGCACGAAGAACAGTCTCCCGATGGCCGAGCTGCGCGCCATGCTCAACAAGATCGGCTGCACCGATGTACGGACGTACGTGCAGAGCGGCAACGCGGTGTTCGGCACCAAGCTTGGGACGGCCGAGCTCACGACGGCGATCGAAGGCGCGCTTGAACGGCGCATGGGCCGCCCGATCGCGACGACGATCCGTACGCACGCGCAGATGACCGAAGTCGCCGACGCGAACCCGTTCGCGGACGTGGCCACGAATCCCGCGTACCTGTGCGTCACATTCCTTTCCAACGCACCGACGAAGTCAGAGGTGGCTCCGCTCGATGCTCAAGATTTCCACCCGGAGCTGTTCCAGGTATCGGGCAAAGAAATCTACACCTGGCACCCGAACGGCCAGGGGCGGAGCGCGCTGGCAGCGGCCCTCGGAAAGCTGCGGTTGCGCGGTGCCGTCACGACACGCAACTGGAACACCGTGCTGAAGCTCGTTGAAATGCTCGGCGAGGACTGACTGCCTGCATTCGCCTCCTCTGCTCTAGGAGCCACCGGCCAGCGCCGTGGTTGGCTTCCTCGACCGTCTTCGTGGTCGAGCAGCCATCGCCCGAAGCGAAGTTCTTCTAGCCGTCCAACTGCTCCTTCAAGAAGTCGAAGAACCCCTCAGGCAGGTAGAAGACGACCCTCACGTCTCCGAAGCGGATGTTGCACTTGTCTCGCAGGAGGTGGTCCGTCTTGGCGGCGAGTCGATGCGAGCCGACCCACGTTCCGTTTCGACTGCCTGCGTCCACCAGCGTCCACTGTGTCGCGTTCGAGCCGGTGAAGTAGGCGTGAAAGCGCGAAACGCTCGTGTCGTCGATGGCCAGATCGTTGTTCTCGGTGCGGCCGATCGAGATGCCCATCGCGAACGAATTTCCGCGCTTGGGGGCTTTGGCGACGGGGAAGACGACCGGGTCATTGCTGCGGGGGCGCTTCGAGTGGAGTCCGAGGATGTTGGTTCCGAGGACCAGTGGATCGCGCGGCGCTTCAGGAGGCGCTTTCCACAACAGCACCGGATGGCTAAATTCCCGACGAAACCGTGCTTCGTCGTCGATGTAGCGCCTCGCCAGCAAGGTCAAGCCGAGGCCCATGCCAGCGACGATATGAACTGAAATCGAACGCAGTCAACAAAACGCACCTTCGTCAGCGGGTCTGGGCCGCCTTCACCGTGTTGCTCATCAGCATCGCGATCGTCATCGGCCCGACACCGCCGGGCACGCTCGACGTACGGCGCGTAGGCGAACACGCGGCCTCGACGCCGCTACCAATTTGCACGAGCTGTCCCGTCGTCCGCGGTGTCGACGACTCCGCTGTGCGCGCACAAGGTCAGCACGACGAGGCCCTTACCGCGCACCTTGAACGCGACAGCCAGCGCGTGGCTCATCGTGTCCTGTACCCACCTCCCTTCCTGTTCACTTTTTCTTCGCAGCCATCGACGTCACCGACCTACGACGCCGAGTGCAGTCCTTGCTCTTCGGGGTCCATTCAAGGTGTCCTCTTGCGCTTCGCGCGCGTGAACTGGAGTTTGGGGTCGGTGAAGGCAGCTCATAGTCGTCGTGCCTCCCTCTGCCGTTGGAGGTCTCGCCCTACCGCCCGAGCGACCCGTTCGGCGACGCGGTCGACCACGGTGCGAACGTCTGCGTCGATGTCATCGACCAGCACACTGCCCGAGGGTCGAAGAGCGACTTCGATGTGGCACTGCTTGTCCACGCCACCGCGCGCGCCGTTGGCGTCCTCGAAGCTGATTGTCACCTTTGTGATGTGCTCTCCGAACCGGCCGAGCGCGAACCGCATTCGACGGTCGATGTGGGCGCGCAGCACCTCGTCGACCCGAACTTTCCTTGCGCGAATTCTGATGTCCATTGAGGGCTCCTTTCGCATCAGTCCGACTGGGGTTGTTCCGGAGTGGCGTACCGCAGCAAGCAGCCGACACCACCGAGGTCCATGAGCACATCGCTGTGTTGAACAAGCGTTTCGTTCCATGGCGGCATTTGTAGCGGCGGCGCCATCCGTAGAAAATTAGAAAGTTGTGACGGTATCCGTCTATAAAACCTCGATATGCTGTCGGTATGGAATGGCTCAACTACCACCACCTCCTCTATTTCTGGGTCGTCGCGACACAAGGAAGCATTGCCAAGGCGAGCAAGGAGTTGCGCCTTGCGCACCCGACCGTCAGCGCGCAGCTTCATCGGCTCGAAGACGTCCTCGGCGAGAAGCTGTTCGAGCGGAGAGGTCGCCAGCTTGTGCTCACCGAATTCGGTCGCGTCGCGCTCCGTTACGCGGATGAGATTTTTTCTCTTGGGCGCGAGTTCATGGACACCGCCAAGGGGCGGCCGAGCGGAAGGCCCCTGCGTCTCGTGGTTGGAATTTCGGACGCCCTGCCGAAATCCATCGTCTACCGAATTTTGGAGCCGGCGTTCCACCTCAAGGAGGATGTACGCGTCATCTGTCGAGAGGGTCAGTCAGCGGATGGGTTGATGGCTGAGTTGGCGATGCACACTGTCGATGTTGTCCTCGCGGACGCTCCAGTCGGCCCAGGGACCTCGGTCCGGGCATTCAGTCACCAACTTGGTGAATGCGGCACGGCGTTCTTCGCGGCCCCCGAGATCGCCAAGACTTGTAGGCGGCGTTTCCCTGGGTCGCTCGAGGGCGTCCCCTTCCTCCTTCCGGGTAACGGCACGACGCTTCGTCGAGCGCTCGATACCTGGCTCGATTCGCTCAAGATTCGGCCGAAGGTCATTGCCGAAGTGGATGACCCCGCGCTCGCAAAGGTGGTCGCTGAGGCAGGGCATGGCGTTTTCGCTGCGCCGGAGGTGATCGAGAAGGACGTTCGGCAGCGTTACAACGTCGAGCTCATCGGCCGCACCGAAGAGGTTCGGCATCGATTTTACGCTATCTCCGTCGAGCGAAAAATCAGACACCCGGCGGTGGTCGCCATCAGCGAGGGAGCTCGAAAGAATATCTTTGCTTGAGCGCGACCGTCCAAGTACCACTCGATC
>JANOHG010000810.1:0-1625 GCA_031406375.1 Archangiaceae bacterium
CACCAAGCGTCGAGCTTCGGATCCGCGAGCGCCGGCCCCCGCTCGGGCATCGTCCGCGCCGGGTTCGGGCCTTCGAAGGTCTGGGTGTCGAACGGCATCGGCTGCTCGTGAGCCTGCTCGTCGATTCCCTCGAGGCGGCGAATGTGACGCAGCACCTTGAGCGCTTTCGTCCCCAGCCTCTTGTCGCGGTAGATCTCGGCGACTTTGCGCAGCAGCTTGATCGCCTCGGGCTTGTCGCCCTTCACTTCGGCGGCCTGGGCTTCTGCAAGCAGCTGGCGGGCGTCACTCATCGGTTTAGGCCAACGCCACTTCAGTGCCCGCCACCCAAATTACCACCCGACCGCTCGAGCGCGACGCGAAACTCTTCTTGTTGCGCTTGAAGGTGCCATGGCAAATCGAAATACACATCTTCGAAGAGCGTCGAGTGCGAGGGGTTGGGCAGCCGTTCGACTTCCTTGATCGCCGCGTTGATTTCCTCAAGCAGCTCTGATCGAAGCATCGTGTCGGCAGCTTCTGTCAGCCCTTTCGCTTTGAACAGCTTGGCGCGCGTCGCCTCGATCGGATCCCGCAGCTTCCAGGCATCGACCTCGGCCTGATCGCGATACCGGGTCGGATCGTCGGAAGACGAATGCGCACCCATGCGGTAGGTCTCGCACTCGACCAGGGTGGGTCCTCCTCCGCTTCGCGCGCGCTCGACCGCTGCCGCGCAGGCGGCGAAGACTGCCTGAGGATCATTGCCGTCGACCTTCACGCCCGGCATCCCGTACGCGACCGCCTTGACCGCGATCGACTCGCTCGCGGTCTGGCGGTGGGTCGGGATGCTGATCGACCAGTGGTTGTTCTGGCAGACGAAGACAACCGGAGCCTTGAACACCGCTGCGAAGTTCATCGAGCTGTGGAAGTCGTTGCTGCTCGTCGCGCCATCGCCCAGGTAGGCCATCGCGACGGTGTCGTGCTTCTGAAGCTTTGCCGCGAACGCGATGCCCACAGCGTGCGGCAGCTGGGAGCCGATGCATGAGCCCCAACTGACCTGATTCACGCTGCGGCCCGCCTGATGCGACGGCATCTGTCGGCCTTTGCTGATGTCGCCCGAGTTTCCGAAGACCTGCGCGATGTACGGAAGCAACGGAAAGCCGCGCATCAGCATCACGCCGGCTTCGCGCAGCGCAGGGACGATCCAGTCGGTGCCGCGCAACGCGTACGCGCTCGCGCACGTCGCTGCCTCCTGGCCCGAGCAGGTGCCGTAGAATCCGATGCGACCCTGTCGCTGCAACGTCATCATCCGCTCGTCGAGCACCCGAATGCGCAGCATCGCTTTGTACACTTCGAGCAGCTGAGGCGTGGAAAGCGCCTTCGCTGCAACGCTCTGCGGCGCGTGAGACCCGTTCGCGCCGTTTCTCTTCTTCGCAGACGGAACCGGAAACTTCTTCTTCGCCTTCGCTGCGACCGCCTTTTCTGCGCGCCTCATGTTCACGCCATCTCGAGGAACAACAGCTCGGGATTCACCAAGTACTTTATCACCGCGTAGGCAAAGTCGGCGCCAACTGCTCCGTCAATGACCCGGTGATCGAACGAGAACGAGAGGTACATCATCTGTCGCACTTCGATCTTGTCGTCTTCCACCA
>JANOHG010000812.1:0-6493 GCA_031406375.1 Archangiaceae bacterium
AAGGACATCCTTCCAGCAAAGAAGCAACTCGATGCGGATGCCATTCAGGGAGAAGTGGCGCGATTCTTCAAGGTTCCCCTTGTCGAGTTGAAAGGAGAGCGGCGCACCAAAAACATCGCTTTCGCTCGCCAGGTTGCGATGTACCTTTTGAGAACGCTGACTCACGCCTCTTTCCCGGCGATCGGCCATAGCTTCAATAAGGACCATTCGACAGTGATGTCGTCGGTGCGAAAGATTGAAGCCCAGCGCGAGGTCGACGATCAGCTTCGACATCAGCTAATCGAGCTGACGTCACGTCTCGGCGTCGTTTGAACTCAAAAGAAGTTAGTTTGGTCTCAAACTATTTCCAAGGAGGAATGTCTGTTAGGTCGAGCTTGAACTGGGTGTTCTTTCCCGCTTCCACCCGAACCGAGAGCCCGCGTTTCACCTGGTCGTCGCCCATCACCGTCAATAGGTAGGTTCCTGCAGGCAAGCTGAGATTAAACAACGGCGTTTTGCCGAGGTTTTTCTTGCCTCGCGATACGCTTGCCTCCGGAAAAATGGCGAGAGTGACGGTGCCGGTACCCACCTGCGCCGACACCTTTGGAACCGGTTCTAGGGGCACAGCCTTGGTTTCGAGATGCTCAGCCGGTGCGCCACCGGAGCCAAGACTTGGGATTGGAATCGGCTCGAGCAGGCCTGGAAGCGGTACCGCGGCCTCGTAGTCGGCCGCATCGTCCATCGGCTCGTGGACCCAAATGAAGTGATGGATTGCCAAGCCACCCAGCACCGTCAGCGCCGCCACCACCAACAACGACAGGTTACCACGTGTCTCCAGCGCCGTAGAACCCGCTGATTCCGATGGGTTCGTCTTTGTTTCCTCGGGTAACTCGGGGCCATTGTGCCTCGCTTTCGCCACCGCGTGTTCAGCAGCCTTTTCTTCGAACTCGCCGCTGGGGCTCACGCGTCGCTTTGCTGCTGCAGCGATTCGCTTTCGCCCTTTCGCGACCACCAACTTTGTATTCGCCTCAGACAGGCCCACGCCCGCATCCTCCTTCTCCATCTCGCCGCCCGCAGACTCGAGCAACAATTGGGTAGCGATGACCTTCTCTTCGAACATCTCGGTCATGAAGGTGGCCCGTTCCTCCTGATCAAACAGCAGCTTCGAGCAGCTTCGTTGCATCGCGCGAGCGAGATCCCTTGCGGTTGAAAATCGGGCTGCGCGGTCGCGCGAAAGCGCTCTCAGCGTGATGTCTGACAGTGACTCAGGGATGAAGGCGACCAGGTCGGCCGGCCTTGGAATCGGCGCTGAAAGAATCTGCTTCATCTCGTCGAGTTCGGTCTCGCCCGAGAACAATCGGCGTCCCGTCGTCATCTCCCACAACACCACTCCCAGCGAGAAGACGTCACTTCGACCGTCAAGAGATTCGCCCCTGACCTGCTCAGGAGACATGTACCCCGTGGTTCCCTTGACCATGCCCACCGTGGTGCTGCCAAGGCTGCCTCGCGCTTTGGCGATGCCGAAGTCGAGCAGCTTCACCACGCCGTCGTAGGTGACCATCACGTTTTTCTGCGCCACATCACGGTGAACGACGGGAAATGCTTTACCCGCAGGATCCTTAAACGAATGCGCGTAGTGCAACGCCAGGCCAAGGTCGTGTACGACCGCCGCAGAAAGTCCGATCGGCAACACCACGCGTCTCCTCGCACAGGCTGCCGTAATCTGGTTGAGGTTCTGGCCGGCAATGAACTCCATTGCCAGGTAGAGCCCCGCACCATCTTCGCCAAGGTCGAATACCTGGCCAATGTTCGGGTGATTTAGGGCTGCAGTAATGCGTGCCTCGTCGAGAAACATCTTCACGAACTGGTCGTTGTCTTCTGAGCCCGGAAGAATGCGTTTGACGACGACATACTTTCGAAATCCTCCTGGCCCTGCCGTGAACCCCAGGAAGAGTTCCGACATCCCGCCTGAGCTCAATTGGGTGAGGATCTCGTACTTCCCGATTTTGAGCCCCCGATAGAGTTCTTCACCCATCGGAACACCGTCGTTTGCCCGCTCCATCAGTTCACGCAGCCCAGCTCACATCTTGTGAATTGCCTGTGGATAGAAGCGTTGACGGTCATCACGTGTGTGGGAATCAAGGTCCCAAGCTTAGAGGCTGTGTGTAGCAGTGGAATACTGGGTGAGTTGTCCACAGCCGACCAATGACCAAGCATCTGTGACTGTTTAGGATTCTGGCTTTTCCACAACTTCTTCGACACTGCTTCTACGACTACCAAATAAGACTCTATAGGACTCAGTAGTCGACAGTAGAGCGCCACGGCAGCGCATCGAATGAATTCGACGCGTGGTTCGGGCACCGACTGGAGGACCTACACGGAACGGTGCCAGAATTCCAACGGCGTCAAGGAACGGAGGGTGGATGCGCGGTTTCATCGTATGCGCTGCCGTTGTGCTCGTTGGCTGTCGACAACCCGCTCTCAACAGTTCGTTGGGAGCCGTTCAGCTCAGTCCGAAAGACATGGCGTTCGGAAGCGTCTATGCGGCGCAGGAATCGCGGACCCATTCGTTTAGGATCTCGAATGATGGCCGTGCGTCAATTCCCGTGAGATGGACGCTTCCGCAGTCGCCATTTCAAGTCAGCGGGCTGCCCAATGTGGCGACAACCGGTGAAGTTGAGATTGAGGTGACTTTTTCTCCCGTCACTCCCGGGCGCTTTCAGTCGTTGATCAAGCTTGAGCTCGAAGGACAGCAGCCTCAGGTCGTTTCTCTTATCGGCGAAGCGCGTGCGATTCCGAACTGCACGAAGTCGGATGTCTGCGTGGAATCGTCTTTCGACATCGCGCTGAATCGCTGCGTCGAGCAGCCGCTGACCAATGGCGCCTCGTGCGACGGAACCAGCGTGTGCTTAACCAACGCCACCTGCCAGGCAGGACGCTGCGTCGGCACTGAGAAAAACTGTGATGACCAGAACAAGTGCACCCTCGACACCTGTAATGCAGTGATTGGATGCGAGCACCTGCCAGCGCCTCCCTGCCCAGGCGACGGGAAGTGCCAGGTTGGAGTCTGCTTGCCCGCGACGGGTTGCGGCTTCGAGGAGGCTGAAGATGGCGTGGCATGCGGCCCGATGAAGAGCTGTAAGGCCGCGCAGGTTTGCATCGCGGGCGAGTGCGTGGTGCGCGACCCTCCAGATGGCTACGTCTGCGAAGAAGCCTCTCCGTGCCAAGCCGAGGGCATTTGCGCTGCCGACGTCTGCGTGCGTCCACCCGCGACTGAGTTGGTGCCAACCTGGAACTTCGACTCGAGGACCGCAGATGCAGGAGCAGGAGTTGCTCCACAGCTGCATGACCTCGTACTCGAACCCAGCGGAGCAATATCGCTGTCTGGTTTCTTCCATAGCTCGCCCCAACTGCGCGCCAATACCCAGGAAGCGAAAGAAGCAAAGCTTGGCGCAGCTCGTCGGTGCATGTTGTGGAACGGGCGGATGATCTGTGCCGATTACCCTTCAGCGGTGAACGGAAAGGTCAGCGCGATCGACCTCACGTCGGGAGAGCTGATTTGGACGTTCGACCTCCACGCCGCAAAGCCCGAATTTCTCGCGCTCACCTCGTCGTTGTTCATGGCACGGATGGCGGTGCAGGGAAGCGATCGCCTTGCTGCGCTCTTCGAGGCCTACCCACGCAACCCCGATTCAAGCAAGCCAACCAACTGTCGCCTCTACTTTCTCGTGGTGCTCGATGCGGCAGGCAAGTTGGTGACCGGGCAGCAGGTGGTTGATCCAGTGCTCTCGATCTGCAACCACCCCCATCCTTATGGATTTGGCGCGGACTCGCTGGGTGATCTCTTCATCAGCTTTTCCCCGACGATTACAAGCCCTGCTCCCTTGGTACCCGGGACTCCAACGGTGGTGATGAGTTACACGCGCGATGGCATCTTTCGGTGGAAGTTCACTGACTCGTCGCTGGTTGGTGGTGAATTGGCCGTATCGCGTGGTCTCCTCTACCCAGAAAACAGCGCAAGCGCGGTGCTGACCTCATCTGGCCAGCTCTCGTTCACGCTCAATGAATTGTTTGGACGCGCAGTAGTGTCCCGACAACGCACGATTGTGGCTCCGGTAACGGGCGCAAGCTCGCTCAACGGTTACGAATCGGGAACCAACTCCCCGCGATGGAAACACCTTCTTGAGATAGGGCAAACGTTCGGCAGCGACCAGGTGCGCCTTGCTTCCTGGAAGACGCGCAAAGGCCCGACGACCGTGGCGCTCACCTTCACGAAGCAGAACGGCCAGACGCAACTGCACGGCATCGTCGCCCGCGATGGCAGTAAAGCGTTTACCTGCCACCTGCTGATGAACTCTCGTACCGAGCCCCAGTTGTTCGAGGTCGCCGAAGGCTTCGTGGCGTTAATGGAAGGAAGCAGCACATGCGGAAAGTGCGACCCTCCATTCGCAGGCAGCAACGCTGCGTTCCATACGATTGCGCTGCCCTACATCTCGCCAGCCATCAACGAGCCGTGGGTCGGTACATTTGGTGGGGCAGGGCACGATCACCGCGAAGAGACGGTGAACGAATCACCCATCATCCCGTGACCGGCCCACGAAGCTCAAAGGTCTTCGAGATCGAACCGGGCAGCACCACCACTCTCTTTAACGTCAACGCTCACGAGCTTCGAAGGCCCTTCCGAGGGCACCAACTTCACCGTCTGTTTGCCAACGGGAAGCGTGACCTTTAGTGGCGTGATTCCGAGATCCTTTCCGCCAAAGAAGACATGGACAGGAGGCTCAACCACCAACGAAATACTTCCGAGCACAGTTGGTTCTTGAGCCTTTTGCGGAGAAGTTGACCTGCGTCGCACAGTCTCGCGCACCGGTTTTCGAATCGGCTTGGGGTCCGGCTTCTTCACCACAATGGTAGGAACCGGGTCCGACGGCCGCTTTGGCTCGACAGCAATTTGCTCGGCAACTTTCGCTTTCGGTTCAGCCATCTCGGTCGGCTTCGCGTCAGACGGCACTGGCTTCACGTCAGACCGCACCGGCTTCGCGTCAGACGGCACTGGCTTCGCGTCAGACCGCACCGGTGCTCGCATCTTCAAAGCCGTGTCCTCAAGGGCCCCAGCCAATTTCGTCGCGGGCCACGGCCCATCGGACTCTTCAGAAAAGGGCGGAAGGTTCAGGGTTAAAAGCAGCCCGCCCAAAATAACAATCACCAGAACGCCGGTGCGGACAATCACCAACCGGACGTCTCGGGGAGAATCCGAAGTTCCAGAGTGCGTGGGTGGTTCCTTGTCGTGCGCTCCGCCGTCTAAAGACGTTTGCGCTCCGGTGTTTGCGAAGGGGCGGTCGGAGGCCGTCTTGATCCCGCGCTCGGACTCCAGCAGTTCGATGAACGGGTCATTCGCGTTTGATGTTTCAGTGGCACCGATACTGCCCTCGCTGAAGCCTGACCGATTTAGAACTGGCTCAAGCACCACGTTTGAATGCCCGCCAATTGAAAGCGGCTGGGTCACCGGGTTCCGAATGGAAGCAGTATGCGCATCGGTGAGCGCCTCCATCCGCTCGCGGTTGGCGCGAATCTCAGCCATCATTTCGGGGGGAAGCGACGCAGCAGGTATCGTCTTCGCGCCCGAATCGGCGCTGTCATCATCGAAGTCTTCTGGTTCCTTCGATTCGAGGTTTTGCTGCTTGGCTTCGGGCACGACGCTTGGCGGTGGCTTCGAGTCGCGCTTCAGCACGGCCACGGGCGTCGTTACAGCGGTCACTCTGCGTGGGCCTACCGGAAGAACGCCAGTAATAGGCGTGGGAGAAACCCCAGGAACCAGCGACGTGGTTCTGCCTGGGGAATGCGGGCGGTTGGCGACTGCGGCCAGCACCATGTCAATCTTGAGCTCGCCGGTCGGCTCATGCCCGTTCTGCGCGTTCTCCACGAGATCACGCGTTTGTTGGCGCCTCTCGTTGTAAAAACGCTGAACCAGGTCGCCCGACTGCTCGGCAAGCCAGAGGGACCCAGGGCAGGCTTTCTCGATGGCGCGGGCAAGCTCGAGCGCCGTGCCATACCGGTGGTCGCGATCCCTTGCGAGCGCCTTGAGGGTGACGGCGTCAAGCGCAGGAGTTACCTCAGGGCTCAGCCGAGAGGGCGGCTGCGCCTCTTCACGCAGCGCGGCAAGCATTCCATCTTCCGCGTTCTTCCCGTGGAACAGCCGCATTCCCGTCAGGCATTCGTGAAGCACCACACCGAGCGCGAAGATGTCACTGCGCGGATCCAACGGTTCGCCACGAATCTGCTCGGGCGACATGTAGCCGCTGGTTCCTTTCACCGAATTCTTTCGCAAGAGCCTCGAGCAAAGCGGCGCGCTCGAACGCACCGCGCTCTTCCTCAACCTCGCCAGCGACTCGTCGACACAGCGGCTGCTGACGCCGCGCTTCGCGCTGACCGCGGCGGAGTACTTGGCCTTCGTCGAGGGCAAGCACGTCCTCGTGATCATGACCGACATGACCAACTACGCCGAAGCGCTGCG
>JANOHG010000844.1:0-1581 GCA_031406375.1 Archangiaceae bacterium
ACTGCCTTTCTTCGCACCGCCCTTCTTTGCCGGCCCCTTCCCTGCGCCGCCCAGTGACTTCTCGTAGTTGCCCGCGTACCGCTCGTAATAATCGGCCGCCTGATCGAACTCGGCGATCGCCTCGTACCCTTCCGCCAGCGCATACATCGTCTGCGGTACGTATTGAGACTTTGGGTACCCGGTGATGATTTTCTTTCGAACTTCAATCGCCTTGTTGAGCATCTTCGCGTTGAAGTAGTCGATGCTGGCGTTGAAGAGCGCCTTGTCCGCAATCTCGGATTTTGGAAACTCGCTGACGAACCCGATGTACGCCTCGGCGGCCTTTGCGTATTCCTTCTTCGCCTCGAGTTGATTGACGAGCTTGAACGACGACTGTTCGATCAGCTTCGCCAGGTCTTCACGGAACTTGCCTTGCGCGAGCTTCTCTTCTTTGTAGAACCTCCGCGCCCACTCGTTGACCTTCGTCCAGTCGCCGAGCAGGTTGTACGAATCGAGCACGAGGTTGGCGCCGATCTCGCCGGCTTTGTCTCCGTTCTCGAACTTGTACTCGGGGTGCTTGAGCGCAATCTGCGCAAAGCGCGGCACCGCCTGCTCAAGATCGTTGTAGTCGTAATAAATCTTCGCGGCCTTGTACGCGATCTCGACCTGCTTATCGCCCTTCGGGATGTGCTTGATGTAGCGCTCGCATGCGTCAAGCAACGTCTTCTTCTCAGGCGGAATATCGAGTTTCTTTGAAGGGTCGACCAACACAGGGGGCTTAATCGTCCCTTTGGTCACTGCGATTTTCACCACCTCGTCGTACGCAAGAATCGCATTGTAGGCGGCGTTGACCAGGTACTTGCAGGGTGGCGGCTTGTCCTTGCCCTTCTCGTCCTTCTCGGGAGCCGCGTTGCACTTATCGCCTTTGGCGAGGTCCATCATCGTCACCGCCGAGTACTGCTCGGCTGCTTTGTCATACTTGTTCAAATTGTCATTGAGCAGCTCGGCCCAAAAGAAGCGCAGGTCGTAGGACTTGGGGCTGTCTGGGAAGAGCGCCAGGTAGTCGGCGTAAACCTCATTGGCGAAACCGAATGTCTCTTCGTCGCGCGTCTTCTTTCCTTCGTTGTGCCAGTTGACCGCGAGGTTCGAAATGGTGCGTTCTGAGAGCTCTTTGGCTTCGTTCAGTGCGTCTTCACACTTCTTGTCACAGTTGGGGTTCGCTGCCTTCACATCGCCCATCACCTTCACCAGGCGGCGAACCTGCTGCACCGTCATTCGCTTGTTTCCTGCGCGCATCACGCAGTCGATGATCTTCCCCTGGTAGCCGGGCGCCTCATGAGACGTCGGCCGTTCTTTGATCAACATGTCGAACGCGAGCGCGGCTTCCTTGTCTTTGCCATCGTCGTAATACAGCCCCGCCAGGCCCTTCATCATCACACGCAGCTCGTCGGGCACGTCGCTGAGCTTCGAGAAGCGCTCCCGGCCTTCGGTGGGAGTTCCGTTGAGCAGTCGCGCGTAGCTGCGAACAAAGTCGCCGCGCGCTTCTTTGACGAGACCGGCGCGATTTCCACTCGGACTTTGGCGGCTGCCGGCATCTCCGGG
>JANOHG010000213.1:0-5218 GCA_031406375.1 Archangiaceae bacterium
CACAGTCCGCGTCGACGTCGCACGAATACCGGCCCTTGTTCGGATCGACCGAAGGCTTGCAGCCGAGCCAAAGCAAAGCTGTGAAAGCGAACCAAATCGATTGGCGGGCCAGCATCAGAAACGACCTCCAATCAGTACGCCCGCGCCCGTCGGGCTGGCCACCGGGCTGACTTCGAGCGGCGCATTTGCGGCGTTGATGTCGAAGAAAAGCAACACCCCCGTGGCGATCAGCGCGCCCCCTGCGACCGCGAACGAAACGTTGGCGATCAACGCGTCGCGGTGCACCGTGACAGCGTCGACGCGCTTTCCCGAGTACGTATCGGTCGTCTTGTTGTAGCCCGACATCAACTGCCTATCTGCTGAGGACGACTGGATGCCGAAAACGGTTCCAACCCCAAACGCGAGCAAACCAGCGGCCCCAACCACGATTGTCGGCGCGCGAATGCGAAAGCCGGGCTGGTCGCCCTGCGCTGCATCCTTCGCAACCATTGCAGGAACGTCGTCCTCTGCCTTTTCACCAGGCTTGAGCGTCATCCGAATCTCAGCGGTGAACGTCTGGTTCGGATCAAGATCGATGAGGCGCGTGACCGGGTGGTACCTGGCCCGCTCGACTTTTACCTCGTGTTTGCCCGGCTTGAGCGTCAGCGTGACGGGCGCAACTCCGATCAACTCGCCGTTCACGGTCACCTGCGCATCCTTGGCATTGGTGTTCACGACCAACGTGGCGCGCGCCTCACGTTCACCGCGCAGCAGCGGGCCGACGAGATCTTTCACGTCTTTCTGGAATCGACGCGAGGCGATCAGAATCGACCGATCTACGTCGGCGACGACCGTCAACGCTTTCAAGTCCACCAGCGCAAGACGCAACACATAGTTCTTCGTGTCAACCGCAAGTGAGCCCGAGACGGCGTGGGTGATGTCCTCAATCTCGCTGAGCGCTTGCGACAGGCAGGCGGGCTTGCCCGAGCACTTGACCAACTCGGCGTATCTCTTCGGCCCCAGCCTCGCACGCAGCTCTTCAGCAGGCACGATGACGAGCTTCTCGCGCACTGCCGCGTCCTTGAGTTGCTGCGTCACCGCAGACGCCATTCCGATCATCGTCGAATCGAGGTCGGCGAGCGCAATCTTCCCCACCGGAGCAGCGCTCATCGCCAGAACCCACAGTGCGGGAAGCAGAGCCGTCATGATTGGGCCCAACATAGGGCACCTGAGGCCGGCGTCGAACAACTCCTCGCAACAGACTTCATCGAGGGTTCGCGGCGTGATGCTCAAGTCGTCTATCGTTGGTTTCCGATGAGGCTCACTGCGCCGATCGTTGTCGTTGCCGCTGGCGCGATTGCGCAACCGGCAAACAGCTGGCTCCCCGAGTTGGATCGCGTTGCCGTCACGGACGCGCGGGTACGCGCAGCGATGCAGAAGGTGCGCCGGGCGGAATTCCTTCCCGAGGCGCAGCAGAAATTCGAGTTCGAAGATCGCCCGCTGCCGATTGGCTACCAACAGACCACGAGCCAGCCGACTCTAATTGCCCTGATGCTGCAGCAGCTGAAGCTCAAGCCCGATTGCAAGGTGCTCGAGGTAGGCACGGGCTCGGGATATCAGACCGCTTTGCTCGCTGAGCTGTGCAGCGAAGTGGCGAGCATCGACATCGTTGAGCCGCTTGCGATCCAGGCGAAAGCTCGGCTCGCGGCGCTCGGGTACAAGAACGTGTCGGTGAAAGCGGGCGACGGCTACCTGGGCTGGCCCGAAAAGGCGCCGTTCGATGCGATCACCGTCGGAGCGGGCGCGCCGAAAGTGCCTGCGCCGCTGATCGCGCAGCTGAAGGCCTTCGGCTGGCTGGTGATGCCGGTTGAGGAACAGCTCGAGGTGCTCACGAAAAAGGCGGACGGCGGAATCACGACCACCCGGACCCTGGACGTGAGGTTCGTGCCGCTGACAGGGCCGAACGCAGACCATGATCGACGCACCAAGAAGTAGACGCCCCGCCGAACAAAAGGCCGGCTTCGCGAACTTCGGGTCCCTGGCGGGCTGCATTGCGCAACCGATGTTAAGGGGTGCTTAGGGCATCAGATGGCCGACGTCGGAAAACTCCTCTCGAACGAGCTGGCCACCGACGAGATGGAGTTCTGCGTCGAACCCAACTTCGCAGGGTGGCGACTGGATCGTTATACCGGTGGATCAAGCATCGAGCGTTCAGCGCGCGGGAATGGGCCCCAGGCTTTGCTGCCAAAGCGCGAAGGCGTGCATCTGGGCGCTTTGTCGGAACCGCTCGTACCGGCCGCTCTTGCCGCCGTGGCCTGCGGGTTCCATGTGGATCCGGAACAGCAGGGGGCGTTGATCGGTCTTCTTCGCGCGGAGCAGCGCGACGTACTTCGCGGGTTCCCAGTACATCACCTGGCTGTCGTTGTAGCTCGAGCGGACGAAGATCGCCGGGTACGCCTTCGCTTCAATGTTGTCGTACGGGCTGTACGCGCGCATCCACGCGAACTCATCCTTCTTGGTCGGGTTCCCCCATTCTTCGTACTCGGTGATGGTGAGCGGCAGCGTGGCGTCGTTCATCGTGTTGACGACATCGACGAAAGGGACGTCGCTGATGACTGCCTGGAACAAATCGGGGCGCAGGTTGGTGACCGCACCCATCAGCAGCCCGCCGGCGCTGCCTCCGTGAATGACGAGGCCCTTGGGCGAAGTCCACTTCTCGGCGATGAGGTGCTCTGCCGAAGCGATGAAGTCGGTGAAAGTGTTCATCTTGTGAGCGAGCCGACCCGCTTCGTGCCAGGCCTTGCCCATCTCGCCTCCACCCCGGATGTGAGCGATGGCGACGACGACTCCGCGGTCGAGCAACGGCAGCACGCTTGGGTCGAAGATGGTGGGGTAGGCATACCCGTACGAGCCGTACGCCTGGAGGAACATCGGGGCGCTGCCGTCGCGCTTGACGTCTTTCTTCGCGACAAGAGAAATCGGAACCTTCGTTCCGTCTTTCGCGACCGCGTCGAGGTGGGCGGTCTGGTAGCGGGTGCGGTCGAACCCGCCCGGCACCGGCTGTTCCTTCAGCAGCACGCTCTTTCCGGTCTTGAAGTCATACGAGAAGACGCTGTCGGGAGTGGCCATCGACTCGTAGCCGTAACGGAACGTGGGGGCATCGAGCTCGTAGTTCACGTCGATCCACACGTTGTGGTCGACCTCGGGCACCGCGATCGCCACCCGCTTCTTCGTCTTCGGTTCGACCACGTCGAGCTCAGGCACACCGGCGCGGCGCACCTGCAGCACCACCCGCCCGCCGATGGGCTGGATCGCCTCAATCATCACTGCTTCGTCGTGCTTCACCAGCTCTTTCCACGACTTTCGACCGGGTGACTTCGGCGCGGCGGTCACGATGCGGAAGTTGCGGCCAGAGTCATTGGTGCGAATCACGAGCGAGGTGCCGTCGTGCTCGACGTCGTACTTGACGTTTTCGGTTCGCGGATCAACCAGCACCGGTGCAGATTCGGGCTTCTTCGCGTCGATGATTCGCACTTCCGTCGACAGCTTGCTCTCGGAATGGAGCACGACGAACGCGCGGCTCGTCGTGCGGCCGACCGCGAGCTCGAAGCGGCCATCGGTCTCTTCGTAGACCAGCGCATCGTCTTTCGTTGGTGTACCAACGATGTGGCGATACGCGCGGTACGGGCGCTTCGCCTCATCTTCGACGGTGTAAAAGATTGTCTTGGCGTCGGACGCCCAAACGGCGTGCACCACCTTCTCGACCTTCTCACCCAACACCGCACCGGTCGCCAGGTCCTTCACCTGCAGGGTGAACTGACGAAAGCCTGTCTCGTCGATTGAGAACAGCAGCCGCGTTCCATCGTCGTTGACCGAGAATGAGCCGAGCCCGAGAAAGGCTTTGCCTTCAGCCAGTGCGTTCATGTCGAGCACGACCTCGGCCGCCGCGACTTTCTTGCCCACCGGTCTGCGCAGGAACGTCGGGTACTGCTTCCCCTTCTCGACCTTGCTCCAATATTCGAACTTGCCGTCCTTCGCGGGCACCGTCTCGTCGTCTTCAGCGATGTGCGAGACGATCTCTGTGTAGAGCTCGTCTTCGAACTTCTTCAGCGGGCCCAGCTGCTTCGCCGCATAAGCGGCCTCGGCTTTCAAGTGGCTCTCGACGGCAGGCGTGCCTTTCTCGCGAAGCCAGAAGTAGTCGTCGACGAAACGCTCACCGTGCAGCTCGCGCACTTTCGGGTTGCGCTTGGCGATCGGTGGACCTTCGGCATCTGCCTTCGGTTCCGCTGCTGGAGCGGGGGCGGGGGCGGGCGCCGCCGCAGGAAATTCAGACCTTTCGGTAGGGGAATTGGTGGCACACGCAACGATTGCGACGAGCCCAATCGCCAGAGTGAGGCGGAATGTGTGGAGCATTTGCCGGACTGTTGTCGGGAGGTGAGAGCCCGTCCAGCCGAATCGATTTGCCCGATTCGCCTGAGGCATTTAAGAAACTTCGTCGCGGCGGCAACTTTTCCGAAGCTGTGACGAAAACACCTACACCCCACCGAAAGTTCGTATCTGCCGCTCAAGGATCCACGATGCCCACCAAAATCGGCCAGAAGATCTCCACCGTTATTCAGGACCGCACGGTCGACGCTCCCGAAGTCGAGGCGCTGATCGAAACGGCGAAGGCCGAAACGAAGTGGACCCCCGAGAAGAAGGCCGAGCTCGCTGCGGTTCTCAGCGCCGATCTCTTTGCGACTCCTGCCGACAAGGCGAAGCTTTCGGCCTTCGTCGAGAGCACTGCGACGCAGAACGATCTGGTTGATCCAACGGTGCTCACCAAGCACGACGGTCAGCTCACCTGGAACCCCGTCGCGAGCGGCAAGCTCTTCGTCGATGGCGTGAGCCATGATGACGTCATCCAGGGCAGCATCGCCGACTGCTATCTCGTGGGCGCGCTGTCGTCGATTGCGCAGGCGGATCCAAAAGCGATCGAAAACGCGATCAAGGACAACAACGACGGCACCTATGACGTGCGCTTCTTCGAGAGCGCTGGCTACGGAAAGCCGATGAACCAAGTGACGGTCACCGTCGACGGCGACCTGCCGATGGCCGCAGGCGCCTCGGTCGGAAAGTACGCCAAGGCCCGTGACAAGAGCGAGCTTTGGGTCGGAGTGATGGAGAAGGCCTATGCGCAGTGGAAGGGCGGCTTCGAAGCGATGGGCAACGGAGGCCTTCCGTCTGCCGTGCTGACCGC
>JANOHG010000859.1:0-4107 GCA_031406375.1 Archangiaceae bacterium
GTTGCATCCACCGGCGGCGTCTGCCGAGCCCGAGACAGACGCGGCCGGCATTCCGGTGGTTGAACCGGCGCCGCCCGCAGCGCCCGCTGCGAACCCGCAGACCGAAGCGGTCGTCATTCCCCGCCCGGGCCCATCGCAGGATTGGGCGCAGCCGCACGATGAGCCACCCACGGTTCCGAACGAAGTCTTCGCGGCTCAACCCGCTGCCTTGCTCGACGCGCAGCCCGACGCTCCCACCTCCGAAGAACGAATCGTCGTTGAAGCCTCCAGCTGGAGCCGTATCTGGAAGCCCTTTCTCAACGAGAGCATCGGTTGGTTCATCGGCGCGTTCCTGATTCTCTCGGGCACCTTCTACCTGGTGTCCGACGCCTGGTCGGACATGCGCGCGACCGCGCGTGCGCTGGTGGTGTTTGGCCTTGCCGCTGGATGGACGCTGGGCTTTTCGGCGTGGGCCCAGTTTCTGTGGCGTCGCGAAACCACGCGTTCAGCAGCGCGCGTGCTCAAGTTGATCGGCGCCGCAATGGCGCCCTTGGCTCCGTTCGCAGTTGGCCCGGTAGCGCTTGAATACCCGCTGCTGGCGACTGCGCTGGTCGCCGTTTGGTGCGTGATTGCGGCTGCGCTCGCGCTGCGAGTGACGCGCGATCTGCAGAAGGTCGGAGTGCGAAACGTGCCCGCAGCGATGGCGGCGTGTGCAGCGATGATGGGGTTGGCTCCGCTGATCACCCGCTTTCATGGCGCGGCGCTGTGGCTGATGCTTATTCCCGTCGGCTTGCTGTGGCTCAACTCGCGCAGCGGAGCTGGGGCGCAAGGCGTCCATGCGAGGCTGTTCGCGTTCCTCGCGCCGCTCTACCTGGCGGCGATCTTCGCCGCGCGCCTTCACTTCGCGCTGAGCGCCGACGCGCTCACCTGGGGCACCTGGGCACCGTTCATTGCGATCGCGCTCACCGCTGCGCTCGAGCTGCGCGCGCCGGTCGGCCATGACGGTCGCCCGGGGTGGGAACGCGCGGCAGAACCCGTCTCGATTCTGGTGGTCGGCGCTCAGCTCGGGTTGATGGCGTGGGCTCTGCTCGGTGCGGCGCCGGCGTTCTTCCTCACCAGCGTGATTGGCGCACACACCTGCTGGCGGCTGCTCACAGGCAGCAGCTCGCCGTTGGCGCCGCGGTGGATCTACGGCCTCTACTTCTTCACCTACTTCGCGTGGCAGACCTGCGGTCAATTGATTCCCGGAGTCCTCAAGCAACTGCTTGCGGATCTCAAGTCGGGCTTGGGCTACCCGCCGCAGGGCGTCCTTCCGTTCGCGTACAACGCCGTCTATGCCGCGGTGTTCGTCATCGCTGGCGCCGTGCTCGCGGTGCAGTGGCTCAAAGGACGCAAGCGCGCCTGGGCCGAGCCGATGCTGCGGTGCACTTGGATTACCAGCCTGCTCACAGTCGCGCTCGCTGTCTCTTCGCTCGGCACCGACACCCGCCCCGCGATGATCAGCGTTCCGTTGCTGACCGGTCTCTGTCTGGGCCTGGGCTTGTGGCTCGATCGTCCAGCGCTCACCCGCGCAGGTTCGCGGATTGCGGTCGCGTTCGCCGCGACGCTGTTCGTGTGGGCGGGACCCGCGTCGGGCGCGCTCCCGATGGCGCTCGTCGCGTTGGCCCTGGCGGTTCTCTCGATTCCCTCGTTGGCCGCGCACCGGCTTCCGATGTCATGGGCCGGCTACAGCCTGGTGGCTTTTTCGGTGACGCTGGCGTGGATCAGCCCAGGAAACGCAGGCCAGGTCTTGGCGATCCTCCTTGCGTTTGCTGCCGCGTGGCTCATCGGTCGCAATCTGGATCTGCCGATCGCCCAGGAAGCGGCATGGGTGATTCCCGCGGTGCTTGTCGCGCGGGCGCTGATGCTGTGGGCGCCAGAATATGCCGCGCTGGCGATCTCAGCCTGCGCGGTTGCTCTTGCGGTGCTCGCACGCAGCCCTGGTCGACTTGGGCGCGCCGAGCCCGCATCCGCGCTCGCGGCGTGCGTCGCTGCCATGTGGCAGTTCATCTTTCAGCAATCGACCGTCGCGCCGACACTTCTGGGTGCGGTGTTGATCCTCTCGGCGATGGCGCTCGCGCTGGGCGCTCGCCGCAGCGGATCCGCGCAGACCGCTGGGTGGCGCGATGTGTTCGCGATCTCGTTTGGCACCCTCGCGCTGCTTCCGGCAGTGGATTCCCACCTGCAGATGTGGTCCGGCTGGACGCCGGTGTCCGCCGCGGTTGCCTATGCCATGCTCGGGCTTGCGGCTTCGGTTTGGGCAACCCGCTTTGGGCGCACCTGGCGGCCTGCGCTTCTCGCCTCGCTCACTGTCGTCCTCGCAGTGGCCACCTGCGCCATCGACGAAGGGTCGGAAGCGGTCGCCGCCGTCGCGGCAGTGGGCGTGTTGTTGACGACGCGCGCGCTGCTTCCGTCGATTTCGGTGCCGATCGCGACGTTGTTGGCGCTGCGTGCGACCGACGGCGACCCCACCGCAGCCTTCGCGATCGCCGCCGGGCTCTCGCTGCTCGCGCTGTTCGAAGAGTGGGATTTCACCTGGGCGCACCTGCTCGGAAAGCGGCAGGTGGCATGGGCAGCAAGTCTTTCGTCGCTGGCGGTGCTGGCGGCGCTGATGATCGCGGGTGTGCTCTTAGGGAAGTACGACGCGCCCGACGTTCGGATCCACTGGATCTGCGCTGCGGTGCTTCCGCTGTTGTGGGTGCGGGCTACCCGCGCCGGAGTCCTTGCATTTGCGCTCGCGCCGCTGATCTTCATCGCTTCGGCTCTTCCTCTTTCCTTTCCGCTTCCAATGAACGCGCCGTCTGCTGGGTGGATTGTCGCCGGCGTTCTCATCGCGTTGACGCAGCTGATCGAGCGCGTCGCAGCGGCTCGCTCGATTCTCTTCGGACGGGAAGACGCGCAGAGCATAAAATTTCACTTCGGGCCGTGGGTGCTGGCCGGCGCCGCGTCAGTCGGTGCGGCGTGGGTGGTTGACGGTGGCTCAGGTTTGCCATGGGCAGTGTTGCTGGTGTTCGCCGCCAGCGAACTGCTCGCGCTTCGGTTCGTGGTTGCCGCGCTCTTCGCAGCATCGGCTGATGGAATGGCGCAGATCTCAACCACGGTGCTGCTCACCGCAGCCTTCGTCGAACGACTGATTCCCGGGGTGGTGTCGCGAGCGCTGGGCGCGAACCCGCACCCGACGAGCGTGACCGCGGCGGTCGTCTCGGCCATTGGCCTCGCCGGTTTCGCGGCGGCGACCAGCGCGTCGACAGACCTAACCTCGGGAGCGTGGCTGCTGGGCGCGACCCTCGCCTGCGCTGCGGTCTTGCTCAATCAACGCTGGCTCTTCGCGGGCGCGGTGCTCTGTGCCGCGCTGCCGCTGGCGATCTTCGGGTGGAATTCCCAGCCGGAGCAACTGATGCCACGCGCGGCGTGGATCGCGGCGGGCGCTGCCGGGTTGGCCGCGGTGCTGCGGCTTGAGAAACTGCAAGAACGCGTACGCGGCGCGTTCGCCCGGTTGGGCTCTAAGGTCGAAGGAGACTTCGCCTCGGCGTTCTGGATGGGCGCGATCCTCGTTGTTGCAGTGGCGATGGTGTTGGGCGTTCAACAACACCCACCGCTGCTGGTTCCGCTGCTGGCAGCTTCAGCACTGCTGTTCCTTACCCCGCACCGCGTCGAGATCGCCGCCGCGGCGGTCGCGAGCGTGATGACGGTGTTCGTACTCGTGCCTCTGCCGACCGCAGCGGCGGTGCTTGGCGGCGTCGGCTTCACGCTGTGCTTTGCAGGCGCGCTGCTCGACGGGCGGCTGCGTTCTGCGTCGGCGTGGCATCACGCGGGTTGGGCGCTGAGCCTCATCGCGCTGCCGGCAGCCAATCAGCTTCATCACCCTGCGACCGCGATCGCCTGGGGCTGGGCGGCAGGCTGCGCGGTGGTGATGGCGCACCGCAATTCAACGCTCGAGTGGGTGCGCTGGGTCGGCCTTGGTGCAGGCGCGCACGTCGGCCTCTTCTACGTCGGCCTCGCACTGTCGACCGGAGCGCCGCGCGAGCTGATTCTTCCCTGGGTTGCCAGTGCATCGCTGATCCTCGGTGCGGTGGCGATTCGGATGGC
>JANOHG010000874.1:0-3479 GCA_031406375.1 Archangiaceae bacterium
GTCTTCAGCCGCATGCTGCCGTCAAGGTGACAGTGAAGGTCCGTCTTGGGCAGCGCACGCAGCAGCTCTTCGGTGACGGGAATTGCGGGCGCCTCATGCACCACTGGAATTTCGCCGGTGGCGCGCCGCGCAGTGGAAGGGATTCCGGTGTGGCTGGGGAGCTCGTCGTCTCGAATCGAAGACATGAAACAGATTTAGGCCCCTTCCGACCCGAAGCGCAAAAAACGCTGACTGCTACAGGGTGGTTGCGCTGGCGACCAAACGGTCACGCCGGTTGCAGAAACCGGGCAATGACCGTCTTGGTTCCGACCGTTTCGAACCGCACGGTAAGCTTTGCATTCGGGCCCTGTCCCACCGAGGCCATGATCACGCCCTTTCCGAATTGGGTGTGCTGCACCCGCATTCCGCGCACATCGCCACTTGCGCTGTCTTGATGGAAATCTGACGACTGATCCATGCTGCGATCAATCGCTGGCCCATCATCGCTGTAGCTCTGCCGTCGACGACCGTACGGCACCGCCCGCTGCATCGGCGGTGGCGCGTATTCTGGCGGCAGCCCAAACAGCTCTTTGGGTACTTCGGCCAGAAACCGCGACGGAGCATTGAAGCGCAGCTCGCCAAACAGGGTACGGCTTTGCGCCAGCGAACAATACAGCCGCCGCCTCGCGCGGGTGAAGCCGACGTAACAAAGCCGACGTTCCTCGGCCATGTCCTCGTCCGACGCTTCGGGTTGGGTCGCCCGCCGATGGGGAAATATCTCTTCTTCCATTCCGGTGATGAAAACCGCGTCGAACTCGAGCCCCTTCGCTGCGTGAAGGGTCATCAACGACACCCTTCCCTCGCCGGCGTCGCCGTCGGACTCTCCGACGAGGCTCACCTGCTCGAGAAACGCCTGCAGCGGTGGCGCTTCGATTTCCAGCGGCGGTTCACCGTTCGGGTCGATTGGCTTCGCCGCTGCGAGCCGCTGGTTGCGCTGCAGATCGAACTCCTTCGTCGCGGTGATGAGTTCGCGAAGGTTGTCCGCGCGGGTGATTGCCTCATCACTGCCTTCGGCCATCTGCGCCGCCACCAGTCCCGTCTCGCGAAGCATCAGCTCGGCGGCAGAGGTCGCGTCGGGCGCTTCGGCAGCGAACTTCACCAACTTGTCGAGCAGCTCGCGAAAGGCGATCAGCCGCTTCACCGCTGAAGAGTTGAGCCGTTCGATCCGTTCAGGCCACTCGAGCGCCTCGTACACCGAGAGGCCACCCGTCGCCGCCCAATCGGAGACCTTCTCGACGGTGGTGTCGCCAATGCCGCGCGCTGGCGTGTTGATGATGCGCAGCACATCTGCGTCGGACTTGGGGTTCACCATCAGCCGCAGGTAACTGGACGCGTCGCGAATTTCGGCGCGGTCGTAGAAGCTGCGACCTGACACCAGCGTGTACGGCACCCGAGTCAGTCGAAACGTCTCTTCGAGAATTCGGCTCTGCGCGTTGGTGCGAAAGAACACCGCCATCTGCTCGTAGTCGGTGACGCCCTGATTCTTCAGAGCGTGAATCGTTCGTGCGACTTCCTGCGCTTCCTGCCGCTCGTCGCGGTGAATCATCAAGCCCAGCGGCTCACCCACGCCGCGCGCGCTCCACAGCTTCTTGTCCATCCGGCGGCGGTTCTTTGAGATGATCGCGTACGCCGCCTCGAGGATCCGCTGATCCGATCGGTAGTTCTGCTCGAGCTTCACCACGAAGCAGCCCGGGTAGTCCTTCGGGAAGCCGAGGATGTTATCCACCTCGGCGCCGCGCCACCGGTAGATGCTCTGATCGTCGTCGCCGACCACCACGACGTTCGAGCCCGGAGGAGCAAGCAGCCGAAGCAGCTCGTACTGCACTGGGTTGGTGTCCTGGAATTCGTCGACCAGCACGTGGGTGAAGCGGCGTTGGTACTTGGCCCGCAGCTCACCGTGTTTGCGCAGCATGTCGACAAGCAGCAGCAACAGGTCTCCGAAATCGACTGCGTTCGCCGCGCGCAGCAACCGCTGGTAGTTGCGGTAGACCTTCTGGGCCAGCTGCGACTTCAAATCATCGCCCGGCGTCATCTGGTCTGGCAGTCGACCGGCGTTCTTCTCGGCGTCGATGCGCGAGAGCATCTCGCGTGGATTCACCGCCGACAGCTCAATGCCCGCCTCGCGAATGGACCTCTTCACCAGCGAAATCTGATCCGAGTCGTCGTAGATGACGAAATTGCGATTGAGGCCTGCGGCCTCGGCTTCACGTCGCAGTATCATCGACGCCGCAGAATGAAACGTCGAAACAGTCAGACGCGCGGCATCGGGGCCGAGCAACACGTCGAGCCGTTCGCGCATCTCACGGGCGGCCTTATTGGTGAACGTCACCGCGAGCACCCGCCAGGGCTCGAGGCCGCGGACGCTGACGAGGTGCGCGATTCGGTGGGTAATCACCCGCGTCTTTCCGGAGCCCGCGCCCGCGAGGACAAGCATCGGCCCTGACTCGTGAAGCACCCCCTGCTTCTGCGGAGGATTCAGATTTTCGAGCAGATCACTCACTGTGTTCTGCATATGCGTCACAGCCCGCTAGAATGAAAGGGCGATGCGATGGCATGAACTGCGGGTGACGCTGCCAAACGGCCCTTGGGGCCCAGCGATCGCCTGATGCTCGTCGTTCATCCTCACTTTCACCATCGCCACACCGGCGTCACCACCCACACCGCGGCGATCATCCCCGCGCTGCGCCCGCACGCCGAGGTGAAGTGGATTGGGCGATTGATGCCGCAGGAGCTTGCGCGCACCAAGGTGGGCGAAGTGTGGAATCGAGCGGGACGTGAGCGGGTGATTTGGCACGCGCATCGGAACAACGAGCTGCTGATGGGGCTGATGCTCCGCGCGCTCCGGCCGAAGCTGAGGGTCGTCTTCACCCGGCACGGCAGCTATCCGCCGTCGCGCTTCACCCGGATGATTGCCCGGTGGGCGAACGCGCTGATCACGCTCAACGCCGAGAACGCAGGGTGGATGCGCTCACGCTCGACGATCGTGCCTCATGGGGTGGACCTGGCCCGGTTCAAGCCACCAGAGGATTCGCGCGCGGAAGCCTGGGCGCGCCTGAAGCTTGGAGGAACCCATGGAGCAGGCGTCGTCGGGCGGATCCGCGAGAACAAGGGCCAGCAGGATTTCGTCGACGCGGTCGCGCCGCTGCTCGCCAGTTTTCCGTCCTGGCGCGCGGTGGTGATCGGTCGAGGCGACCCTGGGTGGCTGAAGGCCCTGAGTGCGAAGACAGCGGGTGCGTTGGTGCTGCCGGGCGAACAGTCGCACATTGTCCCGTGGTACCAGGGCATGAGCGTGCTGGTGAACCCATCGCACGGTGAATCGTTTGGGCTGACCCTGATCGAAGGCATGGCTGCCGGATGTTGCGTGGTGTCGACGAGGCTGTTCCACACCCCTGGGCTCATCGAACACGGCCGCACGCTGTGCTCGGCGCGCACTCCGCGCA